>MHDQ01000158.1 GCA_001803565.1 Nitrospinae bacterium RIFCSPLOWO2_12_FULL_45_22
GGTGATATACAAATGAATACGGTGCAAGAAATTGAAAAAGCAATTACTCAGCTATCTAAAGATGACTTAATGGTTTTGATGGAATGGTTTGAGGAGTTTGAGGCAAAAATGTGGGATAAGCAGTTTGAGGAGGATGTCCAATCAGGGAAACTTGAGAAAATAGCCAATAAAGCTATAGCGGACTTTCGGGCTGGTAAGTGCAAAGAGCTATGAAACATTTTGCTAATCCGTCATTTTGGACTTGCTATAAAAAACTACCAGCATCTGTTCAGGATTTGGCAGATAAGAATTTTGAGCTTATGAAAACCAACCCTAAGCACCCTTCTTTACATCTCAAGAAAGTTGGTAAGTACTGGTCAGTTAGAGTGGGTAGAAAATACCGAGCTGTTGGAGTAGAAATTGATAAGGGGTTAATCTGGAATGGGCAGTCGCGTGAACTGGGCATCTAACAACAGCCCACCCCAACTCTTACCTACCTAAAACTAGACCAACATCCTAATTGCTGATATTCTTACTCTCAAAAGACCTTTGACCGAGAATTGCTGGCTTTTTTATCCTTGACTTTACTTCCCTAATTGATTAACATCTTTTCGGTTTCAGATGCAGAGAGAATTCTTCGGAGAGATGCGATGAGATTTCAGGAGACATTAGAGCTTTTAACAAACAATTTATCCCAGGTAGAAAGGGCGATAAGGAATTATGCAGTTTCCGACGTATCTCTGATACCGGTAATTACTAATTATTTAGCTGATGGAGGGGGGAAGCGGATAAGGCCCATATTAGTATTAATATGTTCTAGACTTTGTGGATATCAAGAAGAAAAAGATATTATCCATTCTTGCATAGTAGAGTTTATCCATACTGCTACTCTCCTTCATGATGATGTAATAGATGGTTCAGAACTGCGGCGGGGTAACCCCTCAGTAAATTCCCGCTGGGGTGAGGAGACTAGCATTTTATTAGGGGATTATCTCTTTTCCAAGTCCTTTTGCCTATTGGCTAAACATAGTAATTTTCGAGTGATGGAGTCCCTGTCTAAAGCCTCCCTGAATATGGCTGAAGGAGAAATATCTCAACTAATTAATAGCTGCAACTTATCCACCCCAGAGGGAGAATATATGGAGGTTATCCGGCGAAAGACGGCCGAGCTCATCGCCTCATGTTGCCAGATAGGCGCTATCTTAGGGGAGGCGCCACTGTTGCAGGAAAAGGCATTGACCAATTTTGGCCTCAAGATCGGCACAACTTTTCAATTGGTGGATGATGTATTAGACTATTCCGCAGAAGAGAAAAAATTAGGAAAATCTATCGGCAAAGATTTTAGGGAGGGTAAAGTAACTTTGCCATTGATCCGTCTATATAATCGGTGTTCCGCTGGAGAGAGGAACTGGATAGAAGATTACTTAGGAAACAAATATATTAAACCAGAAGAGTTGGGCTACTTACTTAAAATGATGGACAGCTATGGGGCCCTAGAATCTACTATGGAACTAGCTAAGTCCTATGTTGAATCGGCTAAAGAAGAACTAAAAGTTTTTCCTGACTCCCTTTATCTAGAAGCCTTAACTTCAGTAGCCGATTATATTGTAAGTAGGGATTATTGATATAAAGTTGATCCATCCATATGTAAAACTGGCCCGGGAGACGATATCTGAATATATCCAGAGGGGGAGGGTTTTATCTGCCCCGGTACCCTTGCCAGAAGAATTGAATAAGCAGGCGGGGGTATTTGTCTCCTTGAAGAAGGCGGGACAACTCCGGGGCTGTATCGGGACTTTTAGCCCTACCCAGCCAGACCTGGCCCTGGAAATTATTCATAATGCTATCAGTGCCTCTAGCCGCGACCCACGCTTCCCACCCGTTACTGCCGACGAGCTGGATCAGATTAAGATTTCAGTAGATATCCTATCCGAGCCAGCAAAAGTTGATAGCATAGATCAATTAGATCCCCGGCGATATGGGGTCATTGTAACCAGTGGTTACAAACGGGGACTGCTCTTACCGGATTTAGAAGGGGTAGATACTGTAGAGGAGCAATTGGATATTGCCAGGCAGAAAGCTGGTATTAAGTCAGGAGAGAAGATAGAGATAACGCGGTTTGAGGTTCAAAGATTCAAAGAGCCATAAGAATATGCGGGGGGGTATAATATGGCTAAAGGCGGGCGAATCCCTTTATTTATCGTGTTGGTGGTCTTGGGCGGGTTAATAGGGACTATGTTGGGGGAGATTATAGCCCGGTTGTTACCTCCGGTAAGTAGGGTATTAGCCCTGGATCAGCCTTTAAAGATTGGCTTAGTTCAGCCTATACAGTTTAATCTGGAAATCTTATCTATTACCCTTGGATTTATAATAAAGTTTAATGTCATAACTATCTTAGGGATAATAGCGGGCATTATCTTTTATTACCGGTATGATTGAGGCCCTTTAATACCACCGAGAGGAGGAGCCTAGGCTGTGGAAGTACCGGCTCAGATGAAGGGACTTGCAGGTTGGCAGAAACTTATGTTGGTAGGTTTTGCCCTTTGGTTGTTAGTGGCCTTCAGGGATACGGTTGGATTTGGTAGAGCACTCGGTCTCATGTTCGTGGAAGGGTTGGTCTCCATAACGGAGCTGCTCACCGGACTTTTCATCCTCCAGGGAGCCTGTGAGGCCCTTGTTCAGGCAGCGGAGCGGCTCGGTGCACGTCTCCGCTGGGATGGATATGTAGCTGGCACAGTGGGGGAAATCTGTTCTACACTTCCGGAGTTTGTAGTGATCGCCTTCATTGTACAGACGGAACCGCTTGCCGCCTTTATCATTGCCATCGTGACCATCTACAATAATGCCCTCATCTTCAGCATCTATTCGTTCTTCCTTCCCAAGAACCAATGGGGGCAATACGTCATGCCCCCACCCATTACCAAGGCAGGGACTGAAGTTCTAATTGCCGGATCTGGAATCTACCTCACCATCGGTCTCTTGATGCTGGGATTAAGGACTGAGACCCACAAAGAGGCCCTGGCTTGGCCTGATCTCCTCGTCACCGCGATGGTTATGCTCGTTATCTTCGGTTATTACCTGCATACACTGGTAAAATATTACGTAAGTGGTGCGGAGGAGCACCGGCCGGCTGACCCGCATACCCTGGGACACCCCACGAATTGGAAAGGGATCATAGGACTCTTTATGCTGGGAATCCTGGGGTCAGTGTTGGGAGGAGAAAGCGTCTCGGGTTTTGCAGACGAAGCCTTGCATACCTTCAAGCTTCCTGCAGTAGCCACTAGCCTGGTACTGGCTTTCTTTGCCGGTATCTCTGAATATGTCATCGTTTACAAGGCCCATCGCCGCGGTGAGCTCGGCATCGCACTGTCCAATGTCTTCGGTGGCATCACTCAAGTGATGTTTCTGGTCGTTCCGTTTACCCTGCTGGTGATTGGTCTATTCAATCTCATCACTGGAGACCCCCGTTTTGTTGTGCCGATTAACTTTACTACAACGAGTATCATGGTTCTTCTCTTCCCTCTCTTTTTTGTTCTTCTCCAATACATTGAAGAGGACCATACGCTTTCCAATCTAGATGCAGCGGCTATGACCGGGATTTACCTCTTCCTTATCTATGTCCTGGTTTTTACGAGTGCCGCTGGCTAGTGGATTGTAACAAAATAAGCCAATAATCCTGCTGTTATATCGCCTACCATTATTATATAAAGATTCCTGGCCATATCAGGTTTATTCTCTTCAGAGGCTTTTATATTACTTTCAGGTAAGCAAGGGGCAGGGTAGAAAATTTAAGATCCCTCGTAGTAGGTACTTAAGGGACGGTTTTTTACTAAGTGGAATACCAGGCTCATTTCTCGAATATTGATTAGGTATGAGAACGCCGGATAAATGGTTATGCCTATCCCGATATTTAAAATTATCTGGGTCAATAGATTGGTATGAAAGCGGAAGAGGCCAGAGAGCCAGAGTTGCAATATTCCGGTAAATATGGTTGCACCTGCAATCTTAACCAGGACGGGTACGGATGACCATGCACCAATGTTTTTTAATCTCCGTTTTAGCATAATGATCAGGAAGGTCATAGAGAATAGATAGGTAACGGAGGTAGAGAGAGCAATCCCTACATGACCCCAGAAGCGCATGAATATCAGATTAAAGACTATATTCAGGATAAGGTTCTGTAAGGAGGCATACATCAGGACTTTAGTATTTTGTAAGGCACTAAACATCCGGGCAATAAAGACCCCGATAGCAAAAAAAACCAGCCCCACAGCATAAGCGGTCCAGGCCCGGGATACATTTAAGGTAGAATGGGCATCAAAGGCCCCCCGCTGAAAAAATAGCTCTATCAATGGTCTTCCGATAATAGCTATTTCCATAGTCAGGGGAAGGAGGATAAAGGCTGATACCCGGATCAGTAATGAGAATGCCTTTTTTAGGTCATCCATATTATCTTCGGCTACCTGTTGCGAGAAAAAGGGTAGGATAGCACTACCTACACCCAGGATAAACATCTGTATAGGTATGCTATTCAACTTATCTGCATAGCTCAAGGCAGAGATACTACCCTCAGGCAGAAACGAGGCCATTATCCTATCCACGGCAATGTTTATATGTGAGAAAGAGGCCCCTATCAACATAGGTCCCATCAGCCGCACTATCTTTCTTACTGCGGGGTGCCTAAAATCAAGGGTAAAGTTATCGAGTCGGTAAGGGATTTGGCCCCTGCTTAAGCCTATCAAAAGGACTCCTAGTTGTATAGTCGAGCCCAATATTAGACCATAGGCCAGGGCATATACTCCTTGGTCCCTGGCTAATATCAGGTAAACAATAGATATTACTGAGCCCACTATAGGGCAGAAAGCTGGTAGGGCAAAACGTTGGTAGGCATTGAATAAGAAAGTTATCAGATCAAAGATACCGCTCAGGAATAATAATGGGGCCAGGAAACGCAACAGCCTTACAGTAAGCTCTTGCTGGCCGGGCTCAAAACCCGGTGCAACCATCAAGACCAGCCAGGGAGCCAGTAAGGTCAGCAAGATAGTAATAATAAGCAGTACTAGCAAAGCCATAGAAAAAAATGTGTTGAAGACCTGATGGGCTTTTCCCTCATCTTCCTGATGCCTCATCTGGATAAATACCGGTATGAATGATGCCTGGATAGAGCCAATAATAAGACAACTTATGATAGTCGGCAGGGTTAGAGCGGCATAGTAAGCATCCAGGCTCCCACTAGTGCCAAAGTAATGGGCTATGACAATGTTCTTGATAAAGCTGAAGAAGTTTATGGCCAGATTAGCCAGGATCAAGGTGAAGGAGGCCCAGGCAATCTGAGCATACTGGGTTGGTTCAGGGGTGATACTGCTTTGCTGCTCTTCTATCATAGAAGCGATATGCCTTTCCTCCGATCATCGCGTTTATTACTTACATTCAAGGGGTTTTTGCTCCCAGCCAATTATAGTATTTTTAGCTTGAGATTGTTACATTAACCAAATGATCCCTGGTCATTATTCGCCTCCTTTGCCTGTTTGCGGCTCTATTTTAACCTAAATACTTTAATCTGACAAAGTTAAGTTAGTGGTGGGTATTTTCTGTTTGACAGGTACGAAAATCCCATGCTACACTCTCTAGAAGGGCAAACTATTAGTCCTGTCGTAATCC
>MHDQ01000159.1:0-391 GCA_001803565.1 Nitrospinae bacterium RIFCSPLOWO2_12_FULL_45_22
CGGTAGGCGCCAAAACCCTCCTTAACGATACCCAGGGGCCAGTTCTGTACCCGGTCAAACTCGGCCTCATTAAGCAGATAGGGGAATTTATCCGGGTCAGCCAGGGCATCAAGCAGGGCGGGTGCGTTCGCTACCAGTCCCCAGGGCCAGTGGTCCTGCTCCTGTCTGGTGCCGCTGATAATAGTCGCCCCGGCCTTGAGCGACCAATGGTCAGTAATGAGCCACTCGCAGTTGATACCACCGGTAGTGGCATTGTACTGCGGAGAATAGGCGATCCAGGCCTGGGGCGTGATCCGGTCCCGATAATAATTGGTCTGGGCCAGGAAGGTAAAGGTAAAGTTATTGGCCCAGTCTATCATCCCGGTATGCTCCCCACCGCTATGGCGCAGGT
>MHDQ01000159.1:425-7488 GCA_001803565.1 Nitrospinae bacterium RIFCSPLOWO2_12_FULL_45_22
ACCGGTATGCTCCCCACCGCTATGGCGCAGGTTATGGGTAGCCAATGCCTGGCCACTAAGGAAGATACTCTTGCCGGGGTTCAGCAACGGGATATAGGTAGGCCGATCAATGCCCACAGCCCACTTCAAGCGATCTACCCGATCCTTCCAATCCCATTTATCCGTATTAGTGATCAGGACCTTGGGAGTAAAGGAAGACTCTATGCGCCATACGGTCGAGGTATATTGCTCAAAATAGTCTACGGATAAACCAAAGGTATTCTTTCTGGGGTTCTCGATCACACCAAAACCCCCTTCTGGTATGGGCATACCCATCAGGGCACTCAAGACCGGGTCCGGGCCATAGGAACCACCCAGGTAGTTAGATACTAAGTCTAACAGTCCTTTGTAGGGCCGACCGGGGTAAGGGGACCATTTAGCCCAGGGATTAATCATATGCAGATACCCATCATCGTCAAAGCCATACCAGTGGGTCAGGGCAAAGCGCCAGTCTTTATAGCGCCACTCTAACCGCCCACCCCACTCGCTATTGCTCATAGAGGAACCATACTTCTTTACCTTCCAGAGGGCCTGAGTACCCCACGCATCAGGTTGGCTACCATAGGGACGAGGGACACCTAATAACCTACCCAATGCCCCGGAGGCATCAAAGAACTGACTATACAGCCTCAGATTCTCGGCAAAGGGGTTGGCCCAGGGCTCTCCCCCCTGCCCCAGACCAGTCGGCTCAAAGTCATCCCAGAGCCATACCCCCTCAAGGGCAATATTATCAAAAGGACCAATGGTGCCAATTTGATACTGATAGCGGGTAGACCATTGCGGGATGCGGATGTCTTCCCAGGAGTCATAGAAACCATGCCGACCGAAGTCTATCGGGTTAGGGATGTCCTGCGAGCGGAAGAAGTCGGTCTTACCCCAGACGATTTGTTGCTTGCCGATGCGGAACCAGTGGGGGCCAGCAGTAATATCCAGATAGAGCTCTCGCAGCTCATTCTCATCACTGGAGTCGTTATGCCACCACTCCAGCTTGCTCTCGGTATAGCCCACATTGTTCCGGCCACTCCCCCAGGCCCGCTTCACCACGGGTACTACAGGTAGCACCACTGGCTGATCGGTCTCAAAGGCCCGGGGCAGTTTCAACCACCGGGTCAGGGTAGAGCCGTTCCAGACAAACCGGGCGGCATCGTCCCCATAGGTATCGGGGTTCAGGTCATAGACCCCATCATAGACCGCCCGGGTAGTAGTGAAGAGGTCTACCCGGTTAATAAAGCCCCAGTTCTTTATCAGGTTCTCTACGGTGATCTCAAACTGGGCTGTGTTACGGAATGAAGTGAGCTGCATCTGTTTGCTGAAGCGAAAATCATCTGAGCGCATGATGGTATAATTCTCTAAAAAACCCTCTACAATCAGGTTCCTTTCCCCAGGTAATAGATATTCCATCCTGCCCTGGGAAATGCCTGGTAAGACCAGTGGTAAAACCAAAACTAACAATATTAACACGCTTCGGAGAACGAATTTCATTCTTCTAACCATAGCACCCTCCTTCTGTGTCGTTATTAGCTCTCATGGTAACGGCTAAGGCAGTATTTTAACCCGGAACTCACGCTTATCGAGGAGACAGAAACCAATGCAACGAGTCAGTCTTGCAATTGATGAACAGCGAAAATCTCTCCTATTCGCTACCGTCAGAGGGAAATTGGCAAGGGGAAGAGCAGCGGTCAGCAAAAATTCTATCGCACTTGGGGCTGGAGCAACTCGGCTTCAGATAACAGGTGGAATATCGTTGGCTTAATTTATTTATCTTCTAAAGCATCACCTCCTTCGCTGATTCGTTACCGATTAGCGGCCGCGGGTGAGGCGGTTGATATCAAAATACTTTACCGTACCCGGGCCACTCATCTTCTCGGTTGTTTCTCCTGGGATACCCTGGTAAACGCTGGCGGTCCATTTCGAATCTGGGCCGGGCATGGCAATAGTACCCTTATTATTCTGATAATCTATACAGGTAAGGGAGGCCCATACTGGCAGACGCAACCCCTTGTTTTGCGGGTTAAAGCCATCCTCACTCCAGTACCAGCCCAAAATAAAGCCTTTCCAGAGCTCATTCTTCTTATCCCAGGCCGAAGTCCAGGTGGAATACATGGTCTGGACATCTACATAGAAGAGCTTACGGGCATAGGGATGCCTTTCCCATTTAGGGATATTATCCACGATAAAGGTATCCCGGAGCTCCCAGCGGGTAATAGGTATCAATTTATGATGCCCATAGAGGTCATTATCCGTAATAGTCTTTTTATCTATGGCGATAGAGGTAAGCATCTTCCTGCGGTTAATAAGTTTCCATTCCCAATCAGCCGGTCGTCCAGAGAAGTTATAAAAATCGTCTATGGTATACTCCGTGCCCATAAAGGAGTCGGCCCGGGTCGCCATAGACATACGCCGCACCCGGCGCAAGGCCGGCACATAGGCCCAACCATCATCCTCTTTGAAAGAATCGGCATAACGGAAAGAGACGAAGGTGGTATCCTTCACATCAAAGGGCATGGTGATCTGTACCCACTCCTTGCGCTGGAAGTCTTTAGCATCCGGGGCCTCAACGGTATAGTTATTCTCTGGCAAATCGGCCCGGTGGGTAAAATAGGTCCTTTTATATAACCCGCCCACTTTGCGGTCTATAGTACCGCCGGGGCTCCTGAGCCAACCCTCCCAGTGATCAGCGCCTAATCCTTCATTCTGCCAGCGGTATTCCCAGTTCCATACCAGCTTATAGCCGGCCTGCGGGTCACCCACCTTGATACTATCCGAGGGAAATGGGTAGCCAGCAACATAGTCGAGCAGTTCGCCTTTGGGACCGATCCTGGCCTGGGTGCCAAATTTTTTCGTTGCTTCAAGATAGAGGGGATGAGGAGAATAGTCGCGGGTCTCGGCAATAGTGATCTTCATATCCTTAGTAAAGATAGCGCTCCAGAACTCCCGCGGTATCCAGGGCTTGAGTTTCTCTATATCCTTGTAAGTGAGCACATCCCCGGGCTTAAACTGGGGCTCACCCGGGTCTTGTTTGAACCACTCCAGACACTCATCCAGCTTGACCAACTCCAGCTCCTGCGCCCACAGGACAAAACTGCTTACCAGGACCAACGTAGTGACGACCAACCCAACCAAGAAAGCCTTTTGTAACATAACCTGCGCCCCCCTTCTCATATTGATTAATGGTTACTGGTTATTTCTTTGGTTTTTCTGTCTCTTCAAGGTATAAGGTATAATGATTAACAACAAAATTATTACTCTACTAACTGAACTACAATACCATGGACCATCATGGCAATACCCAGGCCACCCAATACGGAAAAGAAATAGGTATCAATATTTCGGTGCCCGGTAGATAGAGCATAGAGGGATATAGCGCCCATACCTGCTATAACTATGATTATAGTGAGTATAATACGCTGTATCCGCCTCTTCCGGGCCATAGCCGGGTCTTTCTCTCCTAGGGCAAACCGGGGCTTGATGATAGAGAACAGGGCTGGCACCAGGGTCACAGCAAATACACCATTAGCAGTCAGGACAATAGCCAGTAGCAGGGCCATCTCGGCCATAAACCGGATACTGGATAGGGGATACCAGAAGAGGATGCCGGCCACCAGACAGACCGCGGTAAAGGTCACGGCCATACCCGTGGTAGAGATGGCCTTACGGATAGCGGCATCCATATCACCACCCAGGGTCCGATACTCCTTCTTCATGCGATCCACAATATATACCGCATAGTCTACACCCACACCCACACCGATAGCAGCCACCGGCAAGGTATTGACATTCATACCGATATTTTGCCAGGCCATATAAGCCAGGGCAATGAGGGTAGCCAGGCCCAGCGGGGCCACGATCAGGCAAGAGGCTATTGCGGAGAAATAGCTGACAAAGACACAGAAAAAGACCATAGAGAAGACCAGGATATTGTTCCAATGGTCTGACCATTCAATGTCCTCATTGGTAGCGGCCAGGACACCAATCAGCCCCCCGGCCAGTTTGTATTTAAAATCCTTCTGGGGATTTTCGGCAATAAACTCCTTGGTCTTCTCCAGGGCACTGGTAATAGTAGCGCCGGTCGTATCTTTATAATACACGGCCAGGTTGGCCTCTTTGCCTTTATAATCAATATAAGAGCTGAGGACCCGCGGCACCGGCGAGCCCGCCTCATACATGAACATCAGACCTCCTACATCCTCAAGACTATCAGGTATGGTGGACCACATGGGGTCTTCGTAATGATACATCTTGTTGATGGATTTCATCAGGGTAGCAATGCTGAATTCACCACCGGCCTGCGGGTCTTCCACCAGATATTCCCCCATCCGCTCCATAACCTTTAGGGCCTCTGGCTCTTTAATAATATTCTCTTTGTCACCCGAGAAGATCACATAGAGGTGATTAGCCCCAGCAAACTTGCTGTTTATAGCCCGGGCAGAGACATTATAGTCATGTTCAGGCCAGAGTAGCGGTGAGCCCGGCTTGGTATCGCCATAGGTGATATAATAAGAGGTGGGGAAAACAAGGGCAAAGAGCAGGATAGCGGCCCCTAGTATGCCCCACCGCCTTGTCTTACCTGTAGATAGCTTCGCCATCTGCTCCAGGTACCAATGGACTGGCCCCACTACATACCGCTGGCGCTGGTGTGGGGCGGGCAGATAAGAGATCAGGATAGGGGTGAGCATTAGCACAGAAAAGATGATACTCATGCCCCAGAAGGTATTGAAGAAGGCCAGCCGATGCATCATGGGTATGCTGGATACCGAGACCACAAAGATACCCATCGCATCCGTAACTACAGAGATCATACCGGGTACAAAGAGGTCCCCCATGGCCTTGGTAGCAGAGTACTTCTTATCCCCGGTATCTTCATATTCTTCCAGGAAGCGCTCGGTCATCTGTACCGAATGGCTGATACAGCGGGCCGTCACCAGCAGGTGGACAATAAGGATCAGGGGATCGAAATTATAACCGGCAATACCGGCAAAACCCACACCCCAAATACAACTGATCCCCGCACCCACAAAAGGCACCAGCACACCCACCAGGCGGCGGAAATAGAAGATCAATAAGCCAAACAATACCAGCAGAGTGATAGATATGGCCACAATTATGGAAGCGCCCCGGTACAGTTGCGTGGTATGCCCATAATGATAATAGATCCAACCATAGAGCATAGGAGAGCCACTAATATATAGGGTAGTATTATTATCTTCTAATTCCTTTCTCATTTTTTGCAGCCGCTCAAAGACAATACTATAGTTGAGTCGCTGCTCATAAAAGGCTGCCGAGACCAGAGCTGCTTTACCATCATAAGAGACCAACCGCCCCCGTACATTATCATTAATAAAGCAATCCCGTTTAAACTGAGCCAGTTCTTCTTTGGTCTTAGGCATAATATCGGGCATGACGGGATAAGAATTCAACGTCCCATCCGGGGTAATGACCAGGGAGCGTACCTTGGGGTGGGCGATAGATTCAAGCTGGTAATGGTTTATACCAGGGATCAGGTCGAGCTGGTCAGTAAGATATTTAATCTTTTGCAGGGTCTTGGTATTAAAGATATCCCCTTGTTTTACCTCTAAGGAGATAGTTACGATATTAGCGCCACCAAACTTATCCCGTACCTCTTTATGGAGGTCGATATAGGGGTGTTTTTGGGGCAGGAGTTCGTCAAAAGAGGTCAAGACATGCACATCCATAAAATTGAGGAATAGATAAGTAGTAGCCCCCAGGATTAATAACGTAGCCAGGAGCCTATGCCGCATCACCAATTCTGCAAAACGCATCTATGCTCCTCCTTATTTCTTATAAGCATTCAGCTTTCAGCCAGTCTTTGGTGAGTGGTTAATTGGTAAATAGTTAATTAGTAATACCCACCACTCACCAATTAACCAGTAAAATGCTGCCTGCTGATTATTGAGTGCTGAACACTAACAGTTATTGCTTTGGGGGGAAGAGTTGCTGCCAGGTCTGCCCTCCATCCCCGGTCTTGAAGATGGTGCCGCTCCCTCCTACTACCCACCCTACCTCCCGGTCCGAGGAAAAGGCTGTGCCCCGAAACCAATTTATGGACTCAATATCTTTAATATTGTGCCAGCTATTCTCTGGATCATCAGAATATTTTAAGGCCGTGCCTACCGAACCGAAGGCAAAATCTTCTTTGCCTAAGCCAATAGAAAATAGGTTCTGAATGGTGTGAGAAGGGACTTTCCGCCAGCTCTGGCCACCATCCTCGGTATGGACAGTAGTGCCAGCCAGCCCTGCTACCCAGCCATGGGCCAGATCCCGGAATTTAATATCATACCAATAGGTACTGGTTGGCATTTCTTCCAGGAAATTTTCCTGGGGTTGCCAGGTCAAGCCACCATCTTCGGTATGGAGTATATGGGCAAATTCCCCTATTATCCAGCCCTGCTGGGCATCATAAAAATATACCCGGTTGAGGACCAGGTCAGGGTTCTCTTCTGGCCGCAAAAACTTATCCAGTTGCTCGACCGGCCAGGTCTTCAATGATCTATCTTGCCAGGTCTTGCCACTGTCGGGGCTATGGAGGATAGTGCCAAAGTCGCCCACGGCCCAGATATTTTGTCTATCAGCATAGGCCACTGAGATAAGATGGTGCTTTGTGCCGCTGGTAGCTTTTATCCAGGTCTTACCACCGTCGTCGGTACGCAGGATAGCCCCCTCCCGGCCGGTGATAATACCCTGCCTCTCATCAATAAACTTGACACTGTATAAAGGCTTATCCGTACCACTGGTCTGCAATTCCCAGGTCTTACCACCATTAGCCGTATGGAGTATCTTGCCCCAATAGCCTACTACCCAGGCATGCTCTCTGCCTACTGCCGCTACGCCATATAAACTATCCCGCTCGCTAATAATTGCTGTTTGCGCTCTTATTTTTGCGGGTAAAAGGAAAAGGGTTAGGGATACTCCGAGGATTGTTAGTAGATAGAGGGACCGGCGCTTGACTAGAAATATAGACATGCTATCTGATTCCTCCCTTAAAAAATCGAAAGATCAGGCGGAA
>MHDQ01000160.1 GCA_001803565.1 Nitrospinae bacterium RIFCSPLOWO2_12_FULL_45_22
TGGGAGTTCTATTTTACCCAGAAAACCTTATTTCTTATGCTATTGAGAAAGAACTATTATGAAAATTTACCCACACAAAACTTAGTAGACCCAGGAAAGTAAGCAGTAACTTCCGTGCTAATAAACACTCCGGGAAGATGCGCTATTTCCAGCGCTCCCTGGATGGTGTTATGATCCGTTATCGTCACATAGTCCATCCCCATCTTTTGGGCAGACTTATAGATAAATTCGGGAGATGTATAACTTTCGGGACAGTTAATTTTTTTGAGCGCCCAAATAGTGGGCTTATTGGAATACTTCGAGTGGACGTGAATATCTGATTTATAAATACGATTCATAGAAACCTCCTAATCAGACGCTTCGAAAATAATTAAAGGCGGCACATTAAACAGTTCAAAACCTGTGTGAATTTCTTCAAAATGTTGTTTTAAATATTTTTTTATACGCGGTGAAAACTGATACACGATGAGCTTTCCTCCTTTCCTTAATACCCCCTTGCTATGAGCAATAATTTTGTGATTCAGTTCATGATCTGTGAAAGAAAAAGGAATTCCCAGGATTACGTAATCAACAACGCCTATGCCAAGCTGCTTTACGATGCAAGGCAAGTTGATCGCATTATCATAAAATACGAAGACCCGTGCATCGTTAATATGGCGTCGTAAATATTCATAAAAGTCTCTATTGCTTTCTATCAGTATGAGTTTGGATCCCGGGGACATTTGATTCAAAATAGCGAATGAAAAAACCCCGCTCCCCGGCCCGCATTCCACGATGACATTGTCCCTGGTAAAATCTATTTTGCCGCATATTTTTCTCACAGCGAAGGACGAAGATGGAGTTACAGAAGCTATTTTCCTGTCTTTCCAATATGTCCTGATGTACTGAAAGGTTTGTCCGATATTTTTCATCAATCCGATGAGGTGATATTTCGCCAGTTATACCCTGTCTTTATGAACATGAAAGGTGACGGTCGACCCGGTAACCGTACTCCGTCCGGTATACAGAAAGATGGCAAACCATAATCCAAGCGAAAAGAAAATTACCGCAGGGTTCCAGAGCGATAATAATCCTGCCGTTATCCCGGCTTCCAGAGTCGAAGCGGACGGCAGGAATGGAATTATTCCCAATGAATAACCTATCGCAATAATTGCCATGATCTGGTAGGTGGAAATTTTTCCACCGCCTCTGTAATCCGCCCTCAATACCTCAGAAAAAGACCGCCATGCCTGCGTTACTATCATGGTCATAATAAAGGCGGTAATATAATAAGACTTCAGGAAAAGGAATGTGCCAATGATACCCGTCGTGATGTATAATACGGCTGTAATTGCCTGGACCGGTATGACCTTCACACCATCCAAACCACTTTCATAAGCAATTTTTTTCGTCTTCCCTGAGAACATAAAACAATAATTATGAAACAGCTTTTGTATCAGATTGTGGCTGCGGGAAAGTGGTTTCCCATAGCAGCAGCCAAAACTAATGCATGCGAGACGCCCCATTCCTTCCCCGAAGGCGTAAGAAATAATGAAGGCGGCAAGCGCCGGTATTTGAGGGATATAATAACCCGTCTTTGCTCCTACGGTCATGTTTATGAACGAGAGAACCCATGGCGCGATGAGAATTCCTAAAAAAGACGCGCCGCCAATGGTAAAGGTGTGTGATTTCTTTTCCACGACCCGAGCGATGAACCTTGATGCAGGAACACAAATGAGCAATATGGTTACTATCGTGGTGAAGATACCGATCAATGGAACCTTTATGGTTCCCATGAGGATGAGCATAATGGATATGGCAGCCACATAGGCATTGGCGGAAAACAAACCGTAATAGGTTAAATTGATGCCTTTCCAACGGCCTGATTCGTCTCTCGAAATTGGCATGGAGGCAATAATTTGCCACCCTTCACCGGGCAGAGTCTTAAACCCCCATCTTAAAAATAATAGAAAAAACACTGCGAGCGAGAAAATGAACAATCCATTCTGCATAAAATACTCCTCCGACTTGTTTATTTTTTAACGTGGTCTTACAATAATTCCCTTTATTGAAATCATTTTCCTGAAAGGTGATAAAGCTTTGCTTTCAATGTGTTCAACGTGTTTATTTCTTCCAAGATATCGTTTAAGGGTTTTTCTAAAGACTCAGGACGGGAATCTTTGAGATAAACCATTTCTGCGACCGATTGAACTCTGTCAAATAGTACGCCAAGCGATTCTTGCATACCTCGTGATACAGAGGCAATAATTCCTTTGTAATCGTTAATAACCTTTTGAAATCCTTCCACATTTCTATTTAACTCCGATATTGCAGTTTTCAATTCAATGGGTTTTTGCATAATTTTATCTCCGTCTCCACAAAAATCTGAAGGGAAAAAACGCCCTCTACCGAATATCAACAATATGAGCAATGAGGGAGCGAACCGTAACCTCCGTCTCCACCAGCGGCATTCCAAAACCCTTAGAGAAGCGGCTTTCTACGCCCGGAGAGAACATATTTCGAATTAAATCTTCCGCAAATCTTACCCGTCCTTTTTGAAAGATAATCACAGTAGTGCTGCTGCCGGGACGATACAGGCTTTTGGGAAGGCCTTTCTTAAGAAACATGCCTGTGTTTACCGCCTTCGGGGCGTCATATTTTTCTTCACTATAGCGCTGAACGACTTTACCGATCATCAGGGCGACAATTTCAATCATTGCCACAAAACCCGCCCTTGACCCGTTTGGAACGTCAGTGTCAATAATGGTAACCACTCTTTTATTCTTTGAATACGGAGACACCATAGTCACCACCGCTCCCGGATTACAGGCGTGGTAGTTGCCGTCTAATTCGTAAATATCAACAACTTTTCCTGCTACCGACGTATGGTTGTAATGATACTTCTCCGGTGTTAATCGGAATATCGCAAAATTTCCATCCAAAAAAGCGTTAAGCCATTGTCTCTTATCCAAACCGAAGAGCTCTTCGTAACTAAAAAACTTGTTTTTCAGGCGCAGGGCTGACGTCTCGTAAAATGAACCAAGAATGACCCGTGAATCCGAGGGAGAAACGATTGCGCGCGGATCCTCCGGCATTGGGCGGCATTCCCAATAGCATATTTTCCTTTCGAATATTTTTTCGTACGTGTCCAGATTGTTTGGATCATCCACACACTCATCGGGATTAATGCCGATTGACCGGAAAACAGCCCTTTTCCTCAGGATAGTATGGTAATTGAGGTATCCGAGCAAACTCGACCCCCAGGCGCTTGTGATTGTCCTGAAAATCGCCGGCGCATGTTCCCTGGCGTGGGAGTAAAGAAATTTGACGGCGGCATCCGCGTAAAGCCGTTCCGTGCAAACCCTGCCGCTATCTCGCTGGATATACTGGTGTTTTATTGAAAACATCTCCCTTTGTTTGCTCCATAAGTGTTTTGGATTGTTTGGTATCGTAGTCTAAGATAATCAGTATAAGATAAATAAGCTTCCTTAAATCATCTTCCGGCACGATTTCCGCTGCCACATCATTTTTGATAGCATCAAGATATTCCAGCGGATTCTTATCCTTGAGAATCTTGTGAATTGACTCTTTATACACTTCGTTATCTATACCCATACGGGCGCTATACAATTCAGCGAGCCCCTTTTCTAAAATTTGGAAAGCCTCAAGTAAATGAAATTTCTTTAGGCGGTTACGATAATACCTCTCCGCAGCCTGATTAAACTCATCGGCTTGCACATTCATGGGAGATTTAACACCCAGTTCATCAAGAATTTCCCGGGTTAATTTTCCAACTACAGAGTATTTATCCGGATTGTCCAGCCTCTGTTGTAAATCTTCCATGGTTTCCTTCACGTTTAACATTTCTATCAGGTCAGCCGCATCATTCTGGAGAACTTTCATCAATGCCTTGCAATATTCGGTATTATATATCCGCAAATATCCGGGATATCTGCGGCTGGGGCGCACCCTTTTTATCTGTTCCACAATCTTTCTCAGAAATAAATTACCGGTATCTTTGCGAATGAAAAACGTGGGGATTCCGATGGCCGCTCCAAAAAATATCTGCCGGCGTTCGCTTTCCACGATGGGTTCGTCTGGTATATGCCGGTGGGTAAGCTTACCCTCTACGATATATTTGAATGCCAATGCATTCAGGAGCATTTGTAGATCAACAGCCCTGCCCATGTCTGCCTCAAGACTCGAAAAAAGACTGTAGTACCGCCCTTCAAAACCTGAAAAACCCATAGCTTCAAATTCTCTTAATCTGTACAAGAGGTAAGGCGGCATCCTGGTATCGAATATCCCAAGATCGGAAAGGTCTTTCTTTAGTCTTGTACCGTTACCGGCCATTCCATTTAATGCCGGGCTCTGATCCGTGCTTAACAGCGCCACAAAGTAATCAATCAAACGAAAGTCGGGGACAAAATCTCCTTTCAACTGAAAGACCGTGCTAATCAATTTATCAAGCCATATTGGTCCAAATGGCGTAATCGGGCCACCAAGAAATTTCAGGTTGGCTTTTTTCTTCCATCTTCGCCAGATCATACGCAAATGAGTATAATCGAGTTCATGAGGAAGGAATCCTAAGGCCTTTTCCGGTCGAAAATCAGTAAAATCCAGCCGGTACGGGGCTGCGCTATAGGTTCCAACAAAAAGCGGCAGAAAATGTTCAACCATTTTAATAACCAGGTCGCCGAGATATTTTTCATGCGCCTTGGTAAATCCGGAAGATTTATCCTGAAGATAATTAGATAATTTTATACTGCCTAAACTTATGTGCGTCCCGTTGTTTGCAAGACTGATATTTGACGTGTTGGGCAACACCACGAGGTTATTGGTGATAATATCGGCCTCTCTCAGCTTTGCCACTGCGTTCAATTGGCTGCGGCTCAAGACCTGATGACACAGATGCATATAATTGTATTTAGCCTCTCCTATATCCCAGCCTGAGAGACATGGATTTATAAACAATTCCCGGTAAAAGGAGTCTGAAATAATCTCATTGAGCTTCTTCTGTCGTATAGGCGGGTGCGTCGAGAAATAAACCTTCACCGCTTGACCCCTTGCCCTGAGCAGAAACTTCTCATTGGCATACATTGCCAATAGTTGTGTTAGCAGGTATCTCTTTGATGTTTCTCTTGCTATTGCCTTGCCCATGCCTGTTTCTTGCCGTAAAGGAGTTACATGAAACGAAAAGGTTTCAGGCGAAGTATTATCATTAAGAAAATGATGCATGACTCTTTCCCCGGACTGTCGAGCTATATCAGGAATAGCGCTTTGCGAGCCAATGACGTCTGCAAGGGAAAGTTTGAGAAGATAGCTGGCCGGGATACGGACAAACTCCTCGCCATTTTCGTAAAAAATGAACTTGTGAATATCCGCCCTTGGCTCACTGTAAGGGTCTTTTTTATCAGAGCGTAGATCACCGTTGAATACGGCGCTGGCAAATTGGCACAAAGCCCTGCGTGGAAATTTCACCCAGCTATTTTCCCAGACATTTTCTGTATTGTCGTTGAGGAATTTTTCAATATCCGTAATAACCGTTTTCGGCGCGTCTCCTGCAGCGGCACGTTTTATAATATTTCTAAAATAATTAGATTGCTCTATCGTTATCGGAAGATCAACGTTGTGTTTCTTCCCT
>MHDQ01000161.1 GCA_001803565.1 Nitrospinae bacterium RIFCSPLOWO2_12_FULL_45_22
CCCCGGGTCTCCAGGATAGCCCGCTCACCATTTGTCTTTACTATCTCAATTTCAAGACTGGCCTGGGTAGTCTCTCCCTGGAGCAACTGTTGCATGACCCTCTCGATCTTAATGAGTTCCTCGGGCTTATCGGGAGGGAGAATATCCCTTATATGTATCCTATCGTTTAAACCATAACCAGTGAATTCGCGGGCCGCGAGATTAGCCTCTATGAAATTTCCTTCTAAATCAAACAGATAAATTAAATCATTGGCATAGGTGAAGATATGCTGGTATTTTTCTTTGGTACGGGCAAGCCTTTGCTGGAATAGGGTCCGCTCGGTAGCGATACCCATCTGGCTAGTAATGGTTTCCAGGAAAGGCAGTATCTCGGGTTTAAAATAGTTATACTCCCGGCTGGCCAGGGCTAAAAATCCTAAAAGGCTTCTTTCCCGCGATTTTATCGGCACATAGACCGCTGATTTCACCCCTTCCCGCAAAAGCTTCTTTCGGGGGAGCCTGGGGTCTTGCTCGAAATTTTCTATAACAAGGGAATTACCTTGACAAAGAGTGGTATAGAGGGGCGAATCTGCTATATTAAACGGCGAATACTTCTCCTCGGTAATATAATTGGCGGAAAGACCCCTGCCAACTATCAGCGGGGCAGTCCTGGCTCTAGGATCGAAAGAGCGGATATGCCCTATGGGTACTCCCAGGAACTCGCAGAGTCTATCCAGGCACGCCCCTGCCATCTCTTCTGGCCCCAGCGGCTGATTAAGGATGGTGGTAATTTCATACAAGACCTGGGCCTGCCATCTTTCTTGCTTTAATTGTTCTTCCAGACGGACCTTCTCGGTAATATCCCGGCAGACACTCTGGATGGCTACAATCCTATTATCTTGAGCTATAGGGACGGCCTTGACCTCCAGGATGGCTATCCTCCCATTGGCCTTAATAAAAGATAGAGGGACTGTTACTTCTCTATTGAACCTGATATGGCTCTGGAAAAGCCGCTGGACTGTTTGCCAGCTCTCGGCAGTCAGGAACTTGCTGAGATGCTGGCCAATAAGCATATCTACCTCGTAACCCAGAATCTTTTCTATTGCTCGATTCACATAGAGAAAATTTCCGGTTACATCTAAGGAAAAGACCAGATCGCTTATCTGGTCTAATGAAATCTGATAGTCAATCTGATACAACATATCCTCTTATCCCAAGGGCCATTATTTTTTACTTTGCCAATGTTACATTTCCGGGTAGCAAATTCTAAATCCTAAGCACCAAACCCTAAACAATATCAAAGACCTAAATCCAAATCTTAAAACCACTTTTCATTTCGAATTTTGGTCATTTGAATTTGTTTAGGACTTAGGGTTTAGGATTTAGGATTTAAATTTAGCCCTGTCTAATTACTTATCGGCATTCCTTCTAAACCCTTAAGATACCCTTTGGCTTTTTTCCCCGGACCTATCTAGAGCCCCATATGTCGGGCAATAATCAGGCGCTGCATCTGGGAAGTACCAGCGCTGACGGTAGTGATCTTAGCATCCCGGAAATAACGCTGCATATCGTATTCCATACAATAGCCATACCCACCCATAATTTGCATCCCTTGCGTAGCAACCTCCATAAGGGTTTCTGAAGAAAACAGTTTAGCCATAGAAACCTCTTTGCTGGCAGGTAGCCCCTGATCAAGCATCCAGGCAGCCCGGTAGACCATGAGCCGGGCGGCCTCTACCTTGGTTTGCATATCGGCCAGCATATGCGAGATAGCCTGGAATTTCCCTATGGGCTTCCCAAATTGGACCCTCTCTTTGGCATAGGCCAGGGCATCATTCACTACGCTCTGGGCCTGGCCCACATAAGCAGAAGAGGCTACTATCCTCTCTTTGTCTAGATTGCCCAGAATAACCTCCCAGCCCTCGTTCAATTTGCCTAGCATCTTATTTTTGGATATTCGGACATTATCCAGGTTAAGAGAAAAAGTACCCATAGTCCTCCGGCCAAGGGTCTCGATCCGCCGCATAGTTAGACCCGGAGTATCATTCTCTACCAGGAATACTGAGATACCTTTTTGTCTTGGTTGGGCATGTTTATCCGTACGGGTGGCCATAGTGATAATAGTATTTTTTGCCTCGGCCCCAGAACAAAACATCTTCTCACCGTTAATAATAAAATCATCCCCATCAGGTACGGCGGAGATGCTTATGGCCGCGGCATCAGAGCCGGCTGCCGGTTCGCTAATAGAAATAGCCAGTCGGATCTCCCCCCGGACAATCCTGGGAACATAGTAATCCTTTTGCTCTTCGGTGCCATGTTTAAGGATATTAAGCCCGCAAAACATAGTAGTAACATATCCACCCGCAATATCATAGACATACTTAGCAAATGCCTCGGTCGTTAAAATAAGCTCCATTATGCCGCAGTTATTACCACCGTATTTTTCTGGAAAGGGCAAACCGAACCAACCTTGCCGAGCTATCTTTTCATAAAAATCATAAGGGAATTGCTTATTCTCATCATATTGCCTGGCTACCTCCCGGGGGCACTCCTTTTCTACAAAGCTTACCACGGTCTTTCGGAACATCTCCTGCTCATCCGTCAGACTAAAATCCATCTCCTCTCTCCCTTATCAAGCAAGATTCTTTTATCCTGAAACCCGCATTCCGTCCTCTTATCGCTAAAACAGGACCTAGAACTAATGACTTAAACAGAAATGGGACGTTACAATATTTTCGTGGAAGCATTATATGCAGCCCATCTCATTATTGTCAAGGGATATTGACAATTGAACTTTCCCCAAAATTTTATCCCTGGAAGGGTAAATTAACGTATGGTAGATGGTTTTAGAAGACCTCACTTCCCACTCCTTACGATGTATGTATCTTTGTGCCCTCTGCAAGCTCGACGTCTCGGTGGTTACACCAGATATTATAGAATTACCCGCATAATTGCCCTTAGTGCTCTACTCCATAATTACGGTGACGTATTTGAGAGAAAGTGCTTATGATAAGGAAACCAGGAATACAGGAGAGATTAATTTCCTGGCCTCTTGGCTTCCTAATAAAAAAGAAGGCAAAAAATAGGCATAATACGTAACTGTATTTATGAAATGAAGCCCTTAGTGATAAAATTTTGGAGGATGTTCAGTCGAGATGGTGGGTTGTTCTGGGGGCGTAATATTAGTATAATCATAGTGATAGTTATTTCGGAATTATTATAACCGAATAGCAAGAGGAGGCGGGAGGGATGGAATTTGGGTTTACTAAGGAGCAGGAGCAATTGAGAGAGGGAGTACGGAGTTTCTTGGAGCAGGAGCTAGCCGCAGAAAGCTTTGCCGCCCGCAGTAACCAGTGGGTAGAGGGGTTCTCCCAGGAATTCTCTCGTAAGGTAGCCCAGCGGGGATGGATAGGGATGACCTGGCCCAGGGAGTATAGTGGACAGGGCCGTAGCTATATTGACCGGGCAATACTCATGGAGGAGATGCTCCGCTACCAGGCGCCTATTGGTTACCATTTTCTGGGGGATCGCCAGGTAGGCCCCTCGCTTATGCATTTCGGTAGCGATGAACTGAAGAAGGAGTTCCTGCCCAGGATAATCAATGCCAGCGTCTCTTTCTGCCTGGGCTTTAGTGAGCCCGATGCCGGTTCTGACCTGGTAGCGGTTAGGACTAATGCCCGGGAAGAAGGCGATTATTATGTCATTAATGGCCAGAAGGTATGGACCAGCCTGGCCCATAAGGCCGATTATATCTGGATACTGGCCCGTACCGACCCCGAGGCGCCCAAGCATAAAGCCCTGAGCGAGCTGATTATTGACCTGAAGAGCCCGGGGATTACTATCCGACCAATAATAAATATGGCCGGAGCCCACTCTTTTAATGAAGTATTTTTTGAAGAAGTGAAAACACCCAGGACTTATCTGGTAGGGGGGAAGAACCGGGGGTTTTATCAGATTATGACCCAGGTGGACTATGAAAGGGCTGGCCTGGAGCGGCTCATGCAGAACTACCCCTTATTTGAAAAGATTATTAAGTTCCTAAGGGAGGATAAGGGCGAAGGCGCCCGGCTCCGTAAAGACCCGATCATAAGGGACAGTATTGGCCGGTTAGAGGTGGAGTATCAGACCGGGAGGCTATTCTGCTATTATGTAGCCTGGGTCTTGGATCAAGGCCGGATACCTAACTATGAAGCGGCCCTGTGTAAGGCATATTGTACCCAGTTCGAGCAGCGCTTAAATGATATTGCTACCCGCATATTAGGGTTATATGGCCAGCTCTTACCCGGTTCAAAATGGGCACCCATAAATGGTGAAGCCCCTGAGTCCTATCTCTTCGGCCCCTCTTATACTTTACAGGGTGGCACTGTGGAGATCCTAAAGAATATTGTGGCTACCCGCGGGCTGGGACTCCCCACCTCATAAATTGGGATTGGTTTAATAAACCCTAACAGTTAGGTAGCCATTACTCAAAATTTATTACTTGACAACTTTCTCATTTTGGGTTAAGAAAGAATAAAAATTTAGTATTTTTATTCTTTTGTAGACCAATAACCAATTCCGGGAGTCTAAAAACCCTTATCCCCATTTTGCTAAAACTTCTCTTAGTTAATAAGGTTACCAAAAATTTTTATTGCTTAAATTTAGGATTTAGTGTATATTGAATCGGTAGCGATTACTTACCGCATTTGGGAAGACATTTTCTATCCCTCATCAAATAAACCTTGGTAAAAACTCAATAGAAATAACCACAATTCCTCTTTTAGCCCTTAATATTTCTTGCGAGATTGCCGAAAAATCCTTTTGTGGTGTGAGAAGATAAGAAGATAATTGGTAGGAACATTCAACCCTTAGCTTCGACTCAAGAATAAAATTACCTCCGTTCATCTAATAATGCCAATAAGAGTAAAGGCTCAGGCAAATCTTTAGAGCGGCAACCCATTACCAACCTTCTGTTAAAAGTAAAGGAGACAAGATGGTAGAGACAACAGTTTCTAGGACTAATAGCGTAGTAGAGAGCAAACATACTAAGAGCGGCGAAGAGACTATCCAGAAAGCTGACGGTCAAGCTCTCCATATCGGGGAATTGAAAGAGATGAGTATTCAAAAATTGCTGGAGATAGCCAAAGCGCTTGATATACCCGGGAGCAGTAATCTAAAAAAGCAAGAACTGATCTTCCAAATCTTAAAAGCCCAAACAGAAAAGAGTGGTTTGATCTTTGCTGAAGGTGTGTTAGAAACCTTACCGGAAGGGTTTGGGTTTCTCCGCGCCCCAGATTATAACTACTTGCCTGGCCCGGATGATATTTATATCTCTCCTTCGCAAATCAGGAAGTTTGATCTACGGACGGGCGATACCGTTTCAGGCCAGATCCGTCCCCCCAAAGAAGGGGAGAAGTATTTTGCTTTGCTTAAAGTAGAGGCAGTAAATTTCGAGTCGCCCGAGTTAGCGGCAGGCAAGCTCCTTTTTGATAACCTGACACCCCTGTATCCCAACAAGCACATCAAACTAGAAGTAGGGCCGGACAACTTATGTGCCCGGGTAATGGACCTGCTGACCCCTATTGGCAAAGGGCAGCGGGGCCTCGTAGTTGCCCCTCCCAGGACGGGCAAGACCATGCTCCTACAGACCATTGCCAATTCCATAACCCGTAATCACCCAGAAATTTACCTGATTGTCTTATTGATAGATGAGAGGCCGGAAGAAGTCACTGATATGGAGCGATCAGTAAAGGGCGAGGTAATAAGCTCTACCTTTGATGAGCCGGCCCATAGGCATATCCAGGTAGCAGAGATTGTCTTAGAAAAGGCGAAGCGCTTAACGGAACACAAAAGAGATGTAGTAATATTGTTAGATAGTCTTACCCGGCTAGCCCGGGCATATAACACTATGGCCCCACCTAGCGGTAAGGTCTTGTCTGGTGGGATAGACTCCAATGCCTTGCAGCGCCCTAAGAGGTTCTTTGGAGCTGCACGGAATCTGGAGGAAGGGGGTAGCCTAACCATTATTGCAACTGCTTTGATTGATACTGGTAGTCGGATGGATGATGTTATTTTTGAAGAATTCAAAGGGACAGGCAATATGGAGCTTAATCTGGATCGCCGTCTGGTGGATAGACGGATATTTCCCGCAATTGATCTTGCCCGCTCAGGTACGAGAAAGGAAGAGCTATTGCTGCCACAGGATGAACTCCATAAGATATGGGTCCTGAGAAAAGTTTTGACCCCTCTAAATTTGGTGGAATGTATGGAACTATTATTAGAAAAACTGGCTAAGACCAAATCCAATAAAGAATTCCTAAATTCAATGAATAGTTTAGATTAACAAACGGTGCTCACCCCTTCTTTTCAATTACATCCCTCATTCCGGAAAGCTGGAAATGCCTAAGTTAGTAATTGTTTAGCCAAATAAAGTCTTCTAAAATATAGCCGCAAAGAAGCACAAAAATAAGATTAAACCACCAAGGTACAAAGAACGTTGGACGTGTCCGTCTCTAAGCCGTTAAGGGTAAGGCGTGAGGGCGTAAGGGGTATCTCCCTATGCCTTACTTTTTACGCTCTCACTACTTACGCCTTACTCCTTACGATAAGTCCTAACAGTCACGGATCACGAGCGTAAAATTCTTTGTGACTGTACAATATAAGGAGGTAAGCCCTAATCATGTCTAGAAAGAAGATTGTCCCCTCTATCCTATCCGCAGATTTGACCCGGCTGGCACAAGAGGTTGAAGCAGCCGAAAAAGGTGGTGCTGATTGGCTCCATGTAGATGTAATGGATGGACACTTTGCACCCACTATTACTATCGGACCTCTGATAGTGTCTGCCCTCAGAAAAACTACTAAGCTGCCGCTCGATGTCCATCTCATGATTGAAAACCCTGATAGATACATTGAGCAGTTCTCTGAGGCCGGTGCCGACATCATCACTGTGCCGGTAGAGGCCTGTACCCATCTCCATCGGACGGTTCATTTTATCAAGGATAGAGGGTGCCAGGTTGGGGTCTGCCTTAATCCAGCTACCCCGCTATCCCTTCTGGACTGTATCCTTCCGGACCTGGATCTGGTTATCTTACTAATGGTCAATCCCGGCTTCAAGGGGCAGAAGCTTGATCCAGCCCTGCTTGCCAAGATAAGGGCCCTCCGTAAGCTGATAAATGAAGGGGGGTTGCAGGCCAATATTGAAGCCGATGGTGGTATCAGTCTGGATAATATAAGCCAGGTAGCCGGGGCTGGGGCTGATATTTTCGTGGCTGGGACAGCCGTCTTCTCCAGCAAAGATTATGGTGAGACTATAAGTAAGTTGCGGAACCTTGCCGAGTCTGCGTAATCTCCTCACCTGGTAACCATTAAGTTAACCCCCTTCGGCAGGACTTTTTAGACAGGATTAACAGGATTTACAATTTTTTATTATTTGTATTATCCTGTTTTCATCCTGTAAATCCTGTCTAAAAATAGTTATTATTTCTTATTTTTTAGACTTTGGTACAGGTCGTGGGCTTGCTTAGGGTTAGCCTTTTCATGCACAACAGCACGCAGAGCCTGGATCATAGCTACCGGGTGCCCATCTTGCCAGACATTCCTTCCCAGATTCACACCAATAGCCCCTTTCTGCATGCCATCATAAACGAATTCTAATACCTCAAGCGGGGTTTCACACTTGGGCCCACCAGCCATAACCACAGGCACTGGACATCCATTTACTACCTTGTCAAAACCGTCATCACACCAGTAGGTCTTTACTACCCGGGCCCCTAGCTCGGCTGCTATACGGCAGCTTAGTGCCAGGTAGCGGGCATCACGTTTTTCCAATTCTCGGCCCACGGCAGTAACGGCCATTACTGGAATGCCATAATCTTCGGCCTCATCAACCAGCTTTGCCAGATTTAATAGGGTTTGGCGCTCATAATCACTACCTACAAAGACAGAGATGCCTACTGCCGCCGCATTAAGCCGGAGGGCTTCTTTAATAGAAGTGGTTATACCTTCATTAGCCAGGTCTTTCCCGGCCATACTGGTACCGCCAGAGACCCTGAGGATGATTGGTTTACTATTGGTAGGATCTACGGCTGAGCGTAATACTCCCCTGGTAACAAAGAGGGCATCGCAATAAGGGAGCAATGGTTTGATCGTCTCTCCTGGCCTTTCCAGTTTACTAGTAGGCCCCTGAAAATATCCGTGGTCTATCGGTAAAAAGAAGCAATGACCATCAGGTTTAATCAATTGTGACAGCCGGTTCTTCATTCCCCAATCCATATTAATAACCCTCCCTACAATAACCAATAACCAATAACCAATAACTTATAACTAGCGCTGGGGTTCAATAATCACCTTGATAGAGTCCTGGGCTCCGGCGACAAGCTGAAACCCCATGGCTGTTTCTGCCAGGCTTAGACGATGAGTAATCATCTCATGCACACGGACCCTACGAGCCCGGATCAGTTCCACTGCCGTTGTATAGTCCGCAGGACTACCGGCATAGGAAGTAGTTAGCGTTATGTCGTTGCGAAAAAATAGGTCATTCACTGAAATAGGAATGGTAACATCCGGGTCTGTCGGGGCAAAGAATAGGACTGTCCCACCCCGCTCTACCGACTGTAATGCCTGAGTGATAGCTGATTTAGCGCCAGTGCATACCAGCACCCGATCAGCCAGCCGGCCATTATTGACTTCCCGCACCCCGGCCGATACATCCTCTTTAGCATGGATTACTGCCTCGGCCCCAAACCGTCTTGCGGCCTCTAGCCGGTATTCAGCCACATCGGTTGCTATTAAGCGCCCGGCACCAAGGGCCCGGGCTAGTTCCAGGTGGAGCAATCCCGAAATGCCAGAACCAATAACGAGTACCGTCTGACCCGGTTGGATGCGTGCTATCCTTTGCCCCCGCAAGATACAGGCCAGGGGCTCAGTAAAAGTTCCCTCCTCATAGGATACCTCATCTGGTAACCGATACACCCCACGATCTACATTGATAGCCGGTAGCCGAAGGTATTCAGCAAAACCACCCGGATCAAAATTTGTCTGGCGGAGAGTATCACAGACCGTATGATGATCGTTAAGACAATAGTAACAGGTATTACACGGGACATGATGGGCTACCGATACCCGATCCCCTTCGTGGTAGCGTTCTACCCCGGCACCCACAGCGACAACCTCTCCAGCAATCTCATGACCCAGCACTAAAGGGGCCTTGTGGATGCGATACCATTCCATCACATCACTACCGCAGATACCACTGGCCTGTACCCGTATTAACAATTCTCCCGGGCCGATTGGAGGAACAGGCATCTCCTCCACACGAATATCCCGATTGTTATAGTACATAGCAACCCGCATAGTATTTATCCCTTTATGATGAATTCTCTTTAGCAACTAAATCGAGAAACAGAATAGATCACAATAAGCTACCCCCCTGACCCTCACGCTGTCCGTTGTGACCGACTGAAACAGGTTATCATAATATGGTAGTGGGTGTCAAGAATCACACCTCTTATAAATAGCGATCATCTCGTCGCTATATACCTCAGGTCTCTTATAGATAACAAAAGGTCTTTCTATCCTGAGCTGGCAAGGGGCCAATTTTATCCCTTCTATCAGGACTAATTTAGCAGGGCTGTCTGAGTAGGAATGGACAAACTGGAGCCTGGAGGGCGAGATTTTTTGCCGCTCCATAATATCCACTACCTCTCCTAACCGGGAGGGAAGGATTATTAAAGATATTATGCCATTGACCCGGGTCAGATAGGCTGCGCTGGCCAGGTATTCTGATAAGGTGATGGCTACTTCATGGCGGGCAATAGCCTTTCCGGCATCGGGGTTTATCCTGCCGGCTCTAACCGGCCAGTATGGTGGGTTGCCTACTACCAGATCAAAAGAAGCCGGTGGAAAATTATCTGACACCTCTTTTATATCTAACTCCAAGATCTCAATAACCCCCTCTAGGCCATGGAGCCGAACATTCTTCCTGGCTATAAAGACCAGTTCTTCTTGGATCTCAATCCCAATGATCTTAAGGCCCTTCTGGCGCTGAGTAAGCAAAAGGGGGATGATCCCATTTCCTGTGCCTAAATCTATTACCCTATCCCCGGGTTTCAAAGGGACGAAATTTGCCAGGATAAATGGGTCTAGCGAGTAACGGTATCCCTTTTCTGGCTGGATAATCTTTAACTCATCCATAGTACCTCTACCATAACCAGGGTTATCTCTATTTCCATATTGTATCAAAATTTTTGGCAATTTCTTATTGACTGTGATTATTAAAGGTGGTATAGAAAAATCGGCCATAGGGATGATCCATTTGATACCCTGATGTGATATTAAGATTTTTAAACGGCTTTTTAAGGGAAGGAGGGGTTGATTATGCAACGATATTATCCGGGAAGATTTGCTGGCAAAGTAGCGCTGGTAATGGGTGTAGGAAGAGGTAGCACCAAAGAAGCGGCGGTTCGGATGGCAGCCGAAGGAGCCGATATAGCGCTGACCGATATTGTCAAGGAGTATGTGGATAAAGCTGCCGAGGAATGCCGGGGTTATGGCCGGAAAGCGCTGGCCTTTGCGGCTGATGCCGCTGATGGGAAATTGACAGGAGAGATTGTTGAACAAGCTAATAAAGAATTGGCTAAGATTGACATCCTGGTCTATGCCGCGATCCCTATTGGTCTTGGTGAGAAGAAAGGGGCCTTACGCCCCTTCCATGAGACTAGCGTTGAAGAGTGGGATAGGGAATATGCTGTGACATTGAGGGGTTTTACCTATGCCCTCCGGGCCGTTCTATCCGGCATGATGGAGCGCAATTATGGTAAGATAGTATTTATTGCTACTGATGCAGCCCGGCAGGGCAGCACCGGCCAGACGGTTGATGGGGCCATGAAGGCGGCTGGGATCGGCTTAGTCAAGACCCTGGCTAGAGAGTATGCCCGCTATAAGATCAATGTCAATGTAGTCTCTCCGGGTCCCCATGCTACTCCTTTAGTAAAGGAGCAACTAGAGGCCGCTGGGGCTTTCAGCACCAAGGTCATCGAGGGGATGGTTAGCTGGGTACCATTTAAGCGATTGGGGGAACCAGATGAAATCGGTGCGGTAACCTGTTTTATGGCCTCTGACGACGCCAGCTATATGACAGGCCAGACCATTAGTGTCAGTGGCGGCCTTAGTATGTTCTAATGTTGGAAGCAGGGGCGGCGCAAGTAGATATCACACCGGCTTTATCGGAAAAGGTAGTAAGGCTGGCGGGCTATCGGGCCAGGAATAAAGCCCCTGCCCGAGGTGTTTTAGATAGGCTTCATGTCAGGGCCTTATTCCTGCGTCAGGGTAGCGATAACCTGATAATAGTCAGTTGTGACCAACTCTGGATCAGCCACCGGATAAAGGAACTGGTGCTGGAGGCAATAAGTCCCCCCTATCAGGTGGTATCCCGGGAATTGCTTATCTGTGCTACCCATACCCATTCCGGGCCCGCTGGCCTCACCGACCATCCCCTGGCCGTGGAACTATTTGGCCCTTATGACACCGAGCTATGGGAAATTACCTGCCATAATCTTATTGCGGCTATTAACCTCGCTGCCCGCTCTTTAAGGCCCGCCAGCTTAGCTATTACGGCTGCCCCGTGGGAGGGATACACGATTAATCGGCGCCACCCGGCTAAGCCCATAGACCCCCAGATCACCCTTCTCAAGATAGAAGATAATCAAAGCCATCTAATTGCCCTGGTAACCAATTTTACTGCCCACCCAACCATCCTGGGGCCGGATAATCTACTGCTCTCGGCCGACTTTCCGGGATATTTTACCCAGGAGCTCCAACGGCTTATTGGGGGGGATCCGGTAATTATATTCTGTAACGGCACTCAGGGAGATCAAGCTGTAAGGCAGGATGTATTGATAGGAGAGGATGCTTATGCCCGGTGTAGCTATTTTGGCAAGGCTTTGGCCCAGCGTGTATACAGCATGACCTACGAGGCACAAACTGGACCCCTGAATAAGCTCTCTTCTTTTCTCCTCGAACAACATCTACCACCGGCTACTAATAAGCTCATGTCCTTTACCCATGCTCCTCTCCAGGGGTTCATAATAGACAATGCCCTCTTTCTGGCAGTGCCGGGTGAGGTGATAGCGGCCCTGGGATTACAGATCAAGCAAGAAGCACAAAGGCAGGGTTACTGGCCGGTA
>MHDQ01000162.1 GCA_001803565.1 Nitrospinae bacterium RIFCSPLOWO2_12_FULL_45_22
TCCAAACCTCTCGGCCAGATTATCCCAGGAAAAATTCTCTTTCACATAATCCAGCCCATTCTTGACCAGTCTTTCTCTCAGGTTTTTTTCTCGTAATAAGCAGATTATTTTCTCGGCCAGATCACCCGGGTCTTTGGGCCTGGCCAATAAGCCGGTCTCACCATCTTTTATAATATCCGGTATCCCACCCACCCTATTGCCAATAACCGGCACCCCAGCAGCCATAGCCTCTAGCAGAACAACACCCAGCCCTTCGGTACAACCCTGGTCATCTATGATAGAAGGAAGGATAAAGATGTCGGCCTGATGAAACCGCTCCGGTAATTCTTCCTGGGAAATATAATCCTCGAATATAACTGCTTCCGCTATTCTCAGATCAGACGAAAGCTTGGCCAGCCTGTCCTTTTCCGGCCCATTACCTACCAGGATCAGTTTGGTGGCCGGATATTCTGCTAACACCCGGGGCAAGGCCTCGATTAAAAAATTTACCCCTTTTAGGTTGATCAAGCGCCCAATATAAAGCAGGATATTATCCTTTCCGCTCTCCTCCTTAGCCCGGTTTTGACCGGTTAGGTTAAATTGGCCTATATCTACCCCCATTGGGATTAATACATACCTCCCCGCCGGAGATAGTCGCTGCACTGCCGTCAAGGTTGAGGAACTATTAACCGTACAGAGATGGGCCTGGCTTATAACCCTGGCTTTGATAGCACTCCAAAACTTAGAGGTCAGAGCATAGACATCAGAGCCATGAATGGTTAGAACCAATGGTATCTTTTTAGTCTTTTTCAGGAAAACCCCGGTCAATCCCTGGGGGATAAGCCAATGGGCATGCAGGATATCAAGCCGTTCCTTCTCCAAAACTCTCTTGGTCCAGAACAGTTCAGAGGCTATGAAGAAAGGGACCTGGCAGGTAGCCAACCTGCTCTTTTTTATGTTAGACAGGATACCACTACCATAGCATAACCTATGATATTTAACGGGCCAGAAATAGGGGAACCGATAAATCTTTATCCCATCCCAGATTTCGAACCGGGCATAGCCCGGGGCAAAAGGCGCTATTATTACCAGCTCGAACCCCTTTTCGGTCAGTTTTCTGGCCAGGTGATAAAGAAAATTACCCGCATAATCCCCATCAAACCGGGGAAAAGAAGAGGTCAGTATACCGATCTTCATCTTTATGGCACCTGTAAGGTATCCTGTTTTTTTAACATCGTCTCTGCATATTGTTTTGTGTATTCCAGGGTTTTATCGCCGGGCTTAAGGGCCAGGGCGGTATTGATGGCTTTCAAGGCTTCTCGGGGCTGACCATTCCTCAGGAAGGCGATAGCCAGTTGATAATGACCGGTGGGTGATAATGGGTCCAGTCTAATATATTCAGAGAATGTCTTTATGGCATCTTTTGGGCTTCCCCTATCCAGCATTATGACCCCTAAGCCAAAGATTATATCTTTCTCTACCGGATCAAAATCTTTCCCCTGGTATATATCTTGATGGGAATAGAAAGATTTCTGCAGGTAATAGGTGGCTTTTTCAAATTCTTTTCTCTCGGCCAGGAGACGGCCATAGAAAATATTCAAGACCGTCGAATTAGGGTTTACCATTATAAGCTCATTGAATTCCTTAAAGGCTAAATCTAAATTTTTTCTTCGATAATAGTAGAGATAGATCTCGTTGTTTATCCGGCTCAGCTCTGAGTATGACTCATAATCAGCTAAATACCTATTATCTTTTATATCCTCCTCCCACCTTATCCGATACCCCAGATGTTGTTTAAAATCGGCTTCTTCTATCTCCACCCCCTGTTTGAGCCCGTTGAATTTAAATACCAGTCCATTAGGTATCAGTCTCTGATAAAATAATTCTGTCTTTCGACCACCTACCCAGTAAAAATTGAATCTATCCCACCCATTAATTAGCTGCTTTTCAAGTATGTCTATGGTGGAGAATTCCATGAGATGGACAGTTAAGACATCTCTTCGCCGGTTCTCTACGGTTTGGAAATACCAAATCGGGAAGTGAGGAACTGATTTGCTCGTAATTAAACAGGTTGTATACTCAAGAGAAGATAAGAGGTTCTTCCCGTAGGCATATAAGGTATAAAAGCCTGTAAGGTTATTCAGGCTATAATTATTCAATAAGTTTTGCCCTGCCTGTACTAATAGGGCGAGGCCAACGATTGAGCCCATAGCCCCTATTTTTAACCCTCTCCAACGCATGGACTCGCGGTAGCCGCCAGCCAGGCTTAATAGCCCCCAGGCACCCAGTCCTATCCAGATAGAATAGATTAAGAACGTGGGGATAAATCCAAAAGAGGCATCCCAGAACCTGATAAAGAAAAGCCAATTGCCCATAAAGATCAATAAAGTGAGGCCGCCCACCAGGACATCCTTGCGGAATAGATAAATAAGACCGATTATTCCCAATAATATCCCCAATATGGACAGCTCACCCTGCAGAAACCCCAGGTATCGCCAGCATTGCTGAGGGAGCAGTTGGATGGATGAAGACATTTGGGCTACGACTCCTTTGTCTCCCTGCATCACCCGGCTGGCGGTTATATGCTGCCAGAAATAATGCCAATTTGAAGTATGACCCAATTGTAAAGGAGCTCCAGCAACATATCTCATGGGTAGATAGAGATAGACAGAAAAACCCATCAATCCGCAAAAGGCTAGCTGGAACAGCCTCTTAGGGGCAAGATTTTTCCGGTCAAGCATCGCAAATAACAGGGCAAAGGCAGGTAGAAACATAGCATTGGTCATATGGACTCCCAGGCTAAGACTGAAAAGTAAGCTTATTACTAAGATAATACGAAAGTCTCTGACTCCGGGCTTAAATTTATAAAGCAGGGCTAGATAGATCATTAGGATGATAAACAATTCCTGGAGGTTATATACCTCGGCCGTAAGGGACCAGCGCCAGAAGGCAAACGAAAAACCAAATAACATAACTGTCCCTGCGGCTATTAGGTGGCCATAAGGATATAAGGGCCTATCCGTTCGGTCCGACCCCAACTGTCCAAATAGAAGCTGCAGGGTCTTGAAGAGAAAAAAAAGGGTAAAGACGGCACATAAAGAAGAGAAGAGGTTTATCCGGAATGCTATGCTTCCCCATGGCAGAAAGGTAGGTATTTTAGCCAGAAGATTATAAGTAGGTGAACCGGGCGGGTGGGAGATACTTAAAGTATAAGCAGTAGCTACAAACTCAGAGGAGTCCCGCCAAAAGATCTGGGGTGAGACCGTCATCAGATAAATCAAGAAGAAAAGCGAGCATAACCACATCTATCTATTATTCCTCCATTCCGTACTCCAGGTCATACATCAGGCGGGTAACGGTATACATATCTAATAGGGTGAGACCCAACCTGGCTAAAGTGGAATCGGCAATAGGGGGGTTATAATCACAGGAGTGGCAGATAGTCACCTGTTCACGGCCTTGCAGGTGTTGCTCCCGGAAGCGCACCATCAGCTCACCATTCCAAACTTCATTTACCGATGCTTTTTTGAGGTTACCAACGGGGTAGGCACCATCGTAATCGCGGCAACACGGGACTACTGTACCATCCTGATAGACAGTGAGCCATTGCCAGGCCCGGTCACATACCTTATCCCTCAATCCATCAATCTGCGAGTTATTACTATGATTGTCCAACTCATTGATCGAAGCTATATCACCCTGCCACCGGGTAAAGGGCTTGATCAGGGCTTGAACCGGATAATTCTTCCAGAAATTCAGGAAATTCCTTAGTTCTCCCTCAGTCTCTTTCATTCGGATGACCTGGATAACAGTGTGGGGATGGTTCAGAGGTGGAAGTTTGAGGAACCGCTCGATCTTCTCCCTTGTCTTTTGGTAACTGGCATTCCTCCGGATTATTTCATAAGTCTCCGGATAAAAACCATCGAGGGATAGAATCAGGACATCAAGTTTTGACCGCCTAAGCCTCCAGGCATTCTCTTCGGTGAGCAAAGTTGCGTTAGTGGACAAAACAGTACGAATACCTGCTTTGCAACAGTAATCAATCATCTCGTACAGGTGCGGGTTTAGCATGGACTCCCCTAGCAGGTGTAGGATAGCTATCTCGACCTTCCCAACCGCTTCATCAATAATCTTGTAAAACAAGGCTGGGTCCATATCGCCCACCGGTCGCGTAATCCCTTGCCGGGGGCACATAATACATTCTAAATTGCACCGGTTCGTAATCTCGATCTGCAGTACCACCGGAAAGGCTGCTATCCTGGTATTCCTATTCTGATAGCCCCGCATCAGCCGGATCCGATTCCTCAGGTGCTTCGGGGATACGGTATGGGTATTGAGATATCTTAGAATATTTAGATAAGCTAATCGCATATCCAAGCCTTTAGCATCTTGGTATGGTTGGCATTTAGTTTTCCCGAGAATTCACGGGTTGGCTGGTAGTTCCCTCTAAAAACTCTGGTATCTCCCTGAGGGTTGTTATCCAGCAATCACCTTGTTTGCTTAAGAATTCTAATAACCCGCGATAGAATTTTAGCTTCTTTTTTATCAGGCAGGGGTGGGTATTTATTACTGCCACTCCTCCCTTAGATAATATATTCTGGATGATTCTCTTTATTGTTTCTAACCCCTCTTCCTCGCTCAGGGAAAAATCCCTGAAGAGGGTATCGTCCTGAATGGCCAGTGGTATTTCCCATAGGTTTAGCCCGGGGTAATGGTAGGGGAGACATATCCCTACCCCGGAATAGAAGGTAGAGGCTAATCTAGCTGAAGAATCATAAAGAAACCCCATATTATTTAACACGGTCAATAGCGATTCACTCACGGCCAGGGCAGGGGCCCGAAAGCCCACTATAGGAAAAGGTAAGGTTTCTAATGCCTTTTGGATATGCCTTTCTATGGTTTGCCTGTCCCGACAGCCCAGAGCAATATCATGATAATAACCATGTAACCCAATCTCAAAACCTTCACTGATAAGCTTTTGGATAGTTTCCTGGTCGCATTTATAGCCACCATTACTCAGCAAGTTGAAGCTAGATCTAAAGCCAAACTCCTTCTCTATTCGGGCCAGTTCTGGTATAAATCTATACCCCTCCAGAAAATCTACATCATGTGTCAGGCAAGCAGCCGCCCGTTTCCCATTCCAATTTATACCCGCTGCCATAAGGTCTATCTTTATCTTTTCTAAATATTTCATCAAGGCCATATCTCCCACATCCCTTATCCTTTTATGCCCCAGGGTCTTTATTTTTTTCATGACAGAACCGAGAAAATAACGGGTGTTGGGCGATACCCTTTCCATAATACTCTGCATAAGCAATCGCACCTTCTGTTCCCCTTTGGAAGGGATCTTCAATCCCAAGCCAGCTTTAAATATCTCTAACTGTACGGGATGAATAACCTCCTTCATCCTCGATATATCTTCTCCTAACCAGAGGGCTAAATTCCGATATATCTCTTCCATAGGAGAGCCTTCCATCTGTTCAAGACTTCTTTTACATTCACTAATTCTCAATTTAAAACCGTATAAGTAGCATAAAATATCTAGTAAAATGCTTGATCATCCTGGGATTTCTGTAGAACCATATAGATAACTCCCATGCTTTAGAGAGTCTGAAGTAAAATTTCCGCCACGCAATTCTACACAACTCATCTATCCTTCTGGGGCTCAGGTTATGAATCTTCTCATCCCTTTTCGAATATAACTCGCTCCCTTCAAGAAAGGACAATTTATAAAACTTAGCAAAGGTTGGGTCAGCCCTTAAAGAGAAGAGCATATTTCTAGATATGGTTTCTTCGTTGTCTCCCGGCAATCCAAAGATAAAATCCAGTAAGACCATAAAGCCAATACTTTTTGCCTTTTTTATCAGTTCTAAGGCCTTGTCTGGTGATCCTGGGTCCCTGTTTACCTCTTTTAACACTATTGGGTCCGCTGACTGCAATCCTATCTTCAAGGTATCGCACCCTGCTTTTTTCATTTTTATCAGCACTTCTTCAGGCATATAATGAGGATGGTTTATACAACTCCAGTTAAACTTAAAATTTTTCCTGATAAGCTGATCACAAAAGTTTGCCAACCATTTGTTATCCAGTGTGAATGTATCATCAATTATATCTATATATTTCACCCTATATTTTTCATAAACCTCATCAATTTCAGCCATAACATTTTCCACTGACCTTCTACGTACTTTCCCTCTCCAGAATTGGGAAGAAGCACAATAGGTACAGTTCATTGGACATCCCCGTGAAGTGATCAATGTGGTATACGGTTCTTTGACAGTAAAGATATATCGGTCATAATATTTATCAAAAGGTAGTCTCTCGCGAGCCGGGAAGGGTAGGCTGTCTAAATTAGATACTAATTCTCGGGGAGGGTTCGTAATCATATCGCCATTTTCTGAATAAGTAATCCCTTTAATCTCCGACTTCTCCAGTTTTCCTTCAAGGCAACCGGCAATATCCAGCACTGTCAGATCTCCCTCGCCATTACAAATAATATTTACAATACCTTGAAAATTTCCATTTTGTGAGAGCGAAGCTGGCCCTCCCATTACTATAGGAATATTTAATTGGGATTTTATTAATTTTAAATATTCTAATACCGTCTTTTTGGTCGCCATATCGGCATAAAAACCCACAAACAGATAATCCTCGCTTTTTATCTTGTTAACAAGTTTTTGAGAAGAAATAGGTGCTATGGTTGTGTCAATTATTTCGGTTAAATATCCTCCTTTCTCTAATGATGCGCTTATATACATTAGCCCCAGTGGTGGGTACCGCCGCATATGATATGCCCTTTTCATATTTGCATAAAGCATATCGTATTGCCTTGGGTGAACTAAAAGAATTTTCCGCTTAGCCATATTTGTAATAAGGTTCCTCTAAATTGCGGTATATTTCTTCCAATCTTCCCTCTCCTGGGGCTATCATCTCAGGGCAATCTGGAAAAGGACCCCTAAGACAGCCAGCAAGACCGCTACTTGAATGCCCACCGTCCAGCGAAAATGCTGATCCATCTTTTGATCCAGGGCCGTAATCCTCTTGTCTATCCGCTCCTCAAGGGAGTTAATCCGTTTATCTATACGCTCCTCAAAGGAGCTAACCCGGTTATCTATCCGTTCTTCAAGGAGGTAAATCGTTGTTTTATCTCTTGAAGATCCTCCTTGAACCCCAAAAATACCTTCTCTTGCGCCTCCTTCCATCCTTCAATAAAAGTCAATCGGCGATCCAGGTCTTGTAAGGTAAGCTCTACCATGGTTAAAAAACCCTCCCTTATTTATTACTGGCCTTAACCCATTCCCAAATCCTGCGGAATAGGCCCAATCCACCTCTCAAATAGACTTTAAATTCTTCCCAGGAGGTAATATTTCTTAATATGCGCAAGAGTTGCTGGGGCCTCAGATAAAACCTCAAATATGCCTCAACCAAAAACTTTTGCAGATCCCTCCGCGAGAGGCCATCTGGTTCTATTAAGGGTGTTATGCCTTTGGGGATAAAATTATCCCAATTTCTCATCCCTACTGGATCAAGAGGTAGATACCTTTCATATTCCTCGGTCCCGGGGAAAGGGGTCATGATATTAAAAGAGGCAATCACCGGGTTTAATTCCCGTGCCAGGGCAATAGTCTTCTTGATGCTCGCTCTGGTATCGCCAGGGTTAGCCAGCATAAATCCCGCTTCGGTCTTAAGGCCTATCTTATTGGCCAGGTGCAGTGCCTTACGGGCCTGTTCAACGGTGGTCCCTTTCTTAATATTTTTTAAGACCTGAGGGTCAGCCGATTCAATACCAAAGAACATACTGAAACATCCGGCCTTTTTCATCGTCTCATAGAGATCAACTGTGGCATTATCTACCCGGGCAAAACAGAACCAGCCAATATCTAATCCTTGTTCAATGATCTGGTTACAGATAGCCACCACTCTTTGCTTATCAATAGTAAAGGTGTCGTCCACAATAACGAAATCCTGGATGCCATATTCTGTAACCAGGTGTCTTATTTCTCTCAAGACGTACTCCGGGCTGTGTTTCCTAAAACGGTTTCCCATCGTCACGGCTGTGGCACAGAAGGTACATGGGGCGGGACAACCGCGGCTGGTAAGGATAGTAGCACTCTTTCTCCCCCGGTATAGATGGACCTGGGGCCGGTATAGATTCAGATCCACCATCTCCCGGGCTGGGAAAGGTAACTGATCTAGATTCTGGATAAGGGTCCTAGGCGGGGTCTTCTCTAAGCGACCATTACCTCGATAGGCAATACCCTTTATATCTTGAAGAACTTCTTTTCCGCTCTCCAGGTGCCTACAAAGCTCCTCCATGGTTTCTTCCCCCTCGCCTATGACCACTATGTCAAACTCAGGATAATCTCTCAAGGTCTCCAGGGGAAGGGCCGAGGCATGGACCCCACCAATAATTGTGGTCGGTTTAGAGACTTCTTTGGCTAAGTGCGCCATCCTAATAGCCCCTTTGAAATTAGCTGTGGCACTAGATATCCCTACCAAATCCGGCTCTTTACTCTTGAGGTACTCTTTTATTGCTCCATCGCTCATACCTAATGGCTCTGGGTCTAGCAAGGAGACTTGATGGCCGGCATCCCGCAATACTGCCGCCACATAACCTACGCCCAGGGAAAAGGTATGGTTCTTACCCACATTTAGGGTCCCATAGACATCTAGATAAGGCGCACTTATCAAGACAATCTTCATAGGTTTTTAACCTTTTCCCGGGAGAGGGAGAATACCTTCTTGCCGGCCTTGATAGCCCCGGTAAGCTCCTTAAGGGAGGTAGTTTTATAGAGCCTCTTGAAGATATACCGGGGCCGGAGATAGAACCGCTTATGGGCCAGTTGGAACAGCTCCAGGAGTTCCTCTCGAGATAAATTCTCCTCCCATACCGGGGTGATAAAATTTGGTGAAGGGTCTTGGGCAAACTTCTGCCAATAATCCTCTTTCAACAAGCCCAATCCCAATCCTTTTTCATAGAGCTCAGTACCGGGAAAGGGTGTAGTAATAGTGAACTGGGCAAAATCGGGGTTTAAGGCCAGGGCAAAATCTATAGTCTCAAGGATATGGTCTCGTTTTTCTCCTGGAGAGCCCAGCATAAAATCTGCCAGGACCGTTATCCCCAAATCCCTGGTCATTTTAACCGCCTCCAGGGCTTGTTTCTTAGTTATCCCTTTTTTTAAATTTTTCAGTATGTTATCGTTCCCGGATTCTATGCCATAGGATATCCGCTGGCAGCCAGATTTCTTTAATGCCTCCAGGACATATTTATCCACGGTATCAACCCGGGATCGGATAGCATAGCTAATATTTAGACCCTGCTCAATAATAAGATTACAAATAGCCAGTACCCGCTGCCGGTCTAAGGTAAAGATATCATCAAAGATCATAAATTCTTTTATACCCAGCCCCAGGCACTCTCTCAATTCAGCGACTACATTCTGAGGAGAGCGGGCACGAAATTTCTTCCCTAGATGGGGCCGGCCACAGAAGATACAGGAATAAGGACACCCCCGGCTGGTTATCATAGTCGTCATCAAAGAGCCTTTACTCATCACCGAAAAATATCTCTTATAAGGTGTAGCCCTGCGATCCGGGAAAGGGAAGGAGTCCGGGTCAGGGTTTAAATCAGCCATATCTGTATTATTGACCTCTCCTGATTTATCTTTCCATACCAGACCCTTTATTTCTTTCCAGTCACTCTTTTTTCCCAGACAATCAATCAATCCCAAGAAAGTATTCTCTCCTTCACCCAGGACCAGGGAATCTACAAACGGGACGCTAATAGTCTCCTGAGGGAAAAGGAAGGGGTGTGATCCGCCCAGGCAGATATGGATATTGGGGTCCAGGCTTTTTATCCTCTGTGCTACTACTAAGACATCCAGCAGGGTAAAGGTCAGGGTGGTTATGCCGACCAGGTCCGGTTGGAACCCCCGCACTTTATTCTCTATTTCCTCCGGGGTTATCTTTTCGTCCGGACAATCGAGTATTTCTACTTGATGAGAAGAATTCTGCTTCAGATATGCTGCCAGATACATTAACCCTAACGGGGGATACACTCCGCTCTCCTTCTCAAAATAGTCGGACATATCTGCCCGGATAGGGTTCATTATCGGCGGGGCAACCAAAAGCACCCTCATTACTAATTGCCCCTTTGACCCGTAATTATAAGCTGGGCAATAGATTCCAGGGTCTTACCTACACCAGCCAGTGTCTCACTTATACCAGCAAGCACTTCGTCATGCCTCACCGAGCGCTCATCCATCTTCTCCAGGATCTCTGTTTGCTTCAGGCTACGTTCATCCATCCTCTCCAACACCCTGGTAGTCTGCTTATTTAAGAATACACCCCAAACTGCCAGGAACATGCCCAAAAAAGTTAAGCCTATTGCTGTTTCCAACTGGGTAACCCTCCTTTTTAAGATTGCTTATAAAGGACCTTCCTCCCCTTTCCTGCTCCTTTTATCCCTTTAAATCCTTATTGTAATCCATATCAAACCACATGGCAAAAAGGGTCAACTGAATACCAGACATTACCAGCATAGCCCCCAGGATCATCCAGCCATACCCTATATCAAACAATTCAAGCTGGTCAATCAGCAGGGTGAATAGACCCAGGGCCGCCCCTCCCAGCAAAAAAACTAGACCAAATAGGTAAAAAAATACCAGGGGATGAAAATCCTGGATGATATATTTATGGAATAAACGCCGGATAAAACCCTTGAGCAGGAGCCAGGATATCCGGGGTATTACTTTTCGGAGTCTGATGCCCGATCTTTCTCCGATATTATAAACTGGTTTTATCTGGACATCTTTGACCTTGAAATTATGGATATTTAACCAGATGAGCAGGTCATTGGGCATGCCGTACCGGGGGAAAACCCGCTCCAGGTCTAATTCCTGCAAGGCCCGCAAAGAGATGGCGGTATAGCCCGATTGAGAATCAGCGATATGCCAGTAGCCTGAGGCTATCTTAGTAAGGAGCGAGAGGACCGAATTGCCTAAATAGCGATAATGGGGTATCAGGTTCCAGGATTGGCCGCTGAACAATCGGTTCCCT
>MHDQ01000163.1 GCA_001803565.1 Nitrospinae bacterium RIFCSPLOWO2_12_FULL_45_22
CGAGGTAGATACGACCTATTCTGCCGAGGAGATCCAGAACCAGGCAGAGGCCCTTATAGAGAGGATTGCGTAAGTAAGGAGGCCCTATCATGGTATACAGTGCTACCCCATTAAAAATCTGGGATGAATGTAAAACTTTGACCCTGAATTATTATCGCGCGATGTTTACCGCCCGTGAAGAAGGAAGGAAGCTGGCCTGGATGGGGGCCAGCGCCCCACCCGAGCTGGTGCGGGTATTTGATATCGTCCCGGTAGCCGGGGAGCCTTATTCTGCTACCAGCAATTTCAGGCCCAATTTAACCATGAAATTCATGCAGGCAGTAGAAAAGGCCGGCTTCCCCAGGGATTTATGCTGCTACACCCGTACCTTCCTGGGCTCGATCCTGACCCAGGAGAGCCCTTTTGGTGAGTTGCCCAGCCCGGATTTTATCATCAGTGTCAAATGGGATTGTACCACCCATATCCAGTGGTGGCATAATGCTGCCCGGCTTACCGGAAAACCCTTTTTTATCATTGAGTCATCCCCTTGTGAAGAAGGGATCAAAGAATACCACATAGATTATTTTGTTACTCAATTGAAGCGACTGATCGGGTTCCTGGAAGAGATGACCGGGAAGAAGCTGGATGAAGAGAAGTTGATCCAGAATGTCCATTATGCTTATCAAGCTACAGAAATCTGGGACGATATTCTGCAGCTCTGCCAGGCTATCCCCAGCCCATTGAATTATAAAAGCTTCCTGACATTAATGGTCCCTGCTATCCTGATGCGTGGCACTCGCACTGCGGTAGAATATTATCAGAGGCTAAGGGATGAACTAGCCGGGCGGGTTAGAGAAGGCATTAGTGGTATTCCGGAAGAAAAATACCGGCTTATCTGGATAAACCTGCCCCTATGGTATAACATGGCGCTCTTAAAAGAGCTGGATCAGGCTGGAGCGGCGGTTGTAGCTTCTCCCTATACCGCTATGTGGGGAAATATCTTTACCAAAACCCGCCATAAACCGTCTTCTTATGACCCGAAGATGTATGAATATAAACCTCCAACTAATACTGACGAGGCCCTAAGAGAAATAGCAAAATCATGGATGGGACGCACCTCATTCAGTGACTTTAAGTCCCAAAAGAATCTATTAAAATGGATGATCGAGGGATTTAAGATAGATGGGGTGATTTCCCATGACAACCGGGGCTGCAAGGTATTCCCCTTAGGTCAGATGGACTTGATGAAATGGATTCAGGACCAGTATGATATGCCTATAATGATCTTTGAGGCCAACCATGGTGATCCGAGCAACTTCTCTGAAGGTCAGATCAGCACCCGGCTCCAGGCATTCCTGGAGGTATTGCAACAAAGGCCCCAAAGGTGTCAAATAAGATAATTTGAAATTGTTTAGCCAACTAAAGTCTTCTAAAAATAAGCCGCAAAAATGCGCAAAAAGAACAAAAATAATATGAACCACAAAGCCACAAAGAACACTAAGAAAAAAAGGGTGGCATCCCAAAATAACCATTAACCAATTAAATTCTTTGTGTCCTTTGTGACTTTGTGGTTATGAACTTAACCAGAATTTCTTTGTGCCTTTTTGTGGCTAAACTATTACCTAAAATGAATATTACACAATATCGCCCGATTGTATTTCCTTTCACGGCCCTGGTGGGGCAGGAGCGGCTGAGATATGCCTTGCTCCTCAATGCCATAAACCCCCGCTTAGCGGGGTTATTGATCCAGGGCGAGAAAGGCACAGCTAAATCAACCGCAGTGCGGGCCCTGGCCGACTTGTTGCCCGAAATAGAAGTAGTAAAAGACTGTGTATTCAGTTGTCATCCCTACCTGCCTAACAAGATGTGTGATGACTGCTTGAAACGCTTCAAGGATAGCGGCTCATTACCCATTGCCCGGCGCAAGATAAGGATAGTAGAACTACCCGTCAGCGCCACAGAAGACCGGATAGTAGGGAGTATAGATTTTGAATATTCTTTGAAGACCGGCAGTCGTCGCTTAGAGCCCGGTATCCTGGCCTATGCTAACCGGGGGATATTATATGTGGATGAGATAAACCTGCTACCGGATAGCCTGGCAGACCTCCTCCTGGATGCTGCCGCCCTGGGGATTAATATTATTGAACGAGAAGGAATATCCTTTAAGCACCCCGCGGAATTTATCCTGATCGGCTCCATGAACCCCGAAGAAGGAGAGCTAAGGCCGCAGCTCCTGGACCGATTTGGGCTATGTATCACGGTAGATAGCTTACCTGACCCTATCCAGCGCCTGGCGGTTATTAGAAGGCAGTTGGAGTTTGAACAAGGCCCCTGGGCCTTTATCCAGCAATGGCAGTCCGAGCAATTCCACTTACAGAACAGGATTTGGCAAGCCCAAACCCTCTTACCCCAGGTAGAAATATCCGCTGAGCTGCTAGAGATGATCTCTGAGATATGCCTGAGCAATAATACCGCTGGCCATCGGGCCGATATCCTGATGTGTGCTACTGCCAAGACTATAGCAGCGTTTGAAGGTCGCCAGCAAGTAATTTTAGAAGACCTGGCCCGGGCAGCGGAATATGTCCTGCTACACCGGGGACGAATACCAATGCCAGTCCAGGGAGGCATTCCGGTACCAGTTCCTTCTGTCTCGCAGGAGGATAAAGGTTCAGATACGATGGTTCCTACCAACCTGGGTGAACAGGATGAAGCAGAGGATCAGGGGGAGAAAGAAGAACCACCAGAGACCCCTGATTCTATCTTTCCCCTGGGTAACCCTTTCCATATCCGCTCTATTGAGGTCCACCGGGATCGCTTTTATCGGCAGCGGTATGGCCGGCGGAGTCCTAGCAAGACCCTGGCCAAGAGTGGGCGTTATGTCCGCAGCACGTCGGTTCGCAGGAATGACGATCTAGCCTTGGATGCCACTATCCGTACCGCGGCACCCCACCAATCCAGCCGCGAAAAAAAGGGCCTGGCTATCGCTATTGAGACGTCTGATATAAGAGAAAAGGTAAGGGAACGAAAGATAGGAAATCTCTTACTCTTTGTGGTAGATGCCAGTGGTTCTATGGGCACCATATTAATGAGCGAGACCAAGGGGGCCATCTTTTCTTTGCTGCTAGATGCCTATAAACGCCGGGATAAGGTGGGCCTGGTAGCCTTCCGCGAGGATTCCGCCGAAATATTGCTACCGCCTACCAATAGTATTGAATTAGCTAAAAAACTCCTGGAAGAGTTACCTACAGGCGGAAAAACCCCCCTGGTACATGGCCTGGTAACCGGTTACCAATTGATCAAGAGCCATCTCAGAAAAGAGAGCCAGAGCCTACCTATAATGATTCTGATCTCCGATTGCCGACCCAATGTCCCCTGGCACGAAACGCCTTATTATGATTACCGGTATAACGAGGTGGGTTACCCTAAAGTGCTGGAGGAAGTCCTCTCTATGGCCCAGTATATTCAGTCTGAAGGCCAGATTAAATCCTTAGTCATAGAAGTAGATGATCGGTATGATCATATGTCTAAAGGCCGGGATATTGCGGAGGCTATGGGCGCCCAATATTTCCGCATCCAGGACTTACAGGCCAAAGGTATTGTGCGACTCCTCCGCAACCGCTAACGATAAAAATTATTGACACCAAAATAACCTCTCTGGTATTATTTTTAAGTTTTGGAGTATTTATCCTCGAGCAGGGACATTATAAGATTAGATAAATCCTAAATTCTAAATCCTAAACAAATTCAAATGCCCAAAATTCAAAATGATAAAATAGTTTTGCATTTGGATTTAGGATTTTGATATTGGTTAGGATTTAGTGCTTGGGATTTAGAATTTGTTCCGCCAGAGGCTCTTAGTAAATGCAACAGTGTGAAGATAACCATTAAGCCATATTTTGTAGAAAAGAGGGGGGAGGAGAGATGAAAGGACATTTAGCAGGGAAAGTGGCCGTAGTAACGGGATCAGGCCGGGGTATTGGTCGGGGTCTTGCCATTGCGATGGCTAAAGAAGGGGCCAAACTAGTAGTAAATGATCTAGACAAAGACCCGGCAGAAGAAACGGCAAAACTCATAAAGGACGCTGGTGCTCAGGCAGCCGTTTGCGTAGGCGGGGTTGACAGGAGAGACGGAGCCCAAGCCATTATTGACACAGCTATATCCAACTTTGGTCGAATAGACATCCTGGTCAACAATGCCGGTATCATTCGGGATGCGATGATGCATAAGATGACTGAGGAACAATTCGATAGTGTTGTAGGGGTACATTTGAAGGGGGCCTGGAATTGTACCCAGGCCGCGGTGAAGCATATGATGGAACAGAAGAGTGGTAAGATCATTAATATTATCTCTTTAGCCGGAATATCGGGCAATGTCGGTCAAGCCAATTATAGCGCTGCTAAAGCAGGTATGATTGGTCTTACCAAGTCCAATGCGAAAGAGTTTGCCCGTTATGGCATCAATGTTAATGCTATCGGCCCCGCGGCATTTACCAGGATGGTAGAATCCATCCCCGAACAGATAAGGGAAGTAATGGCAAAACGGATCCCCCTGGGTAGGTTCGGCACGCCGGAAGATATTGCCCCCGCAGTAATATTTCTGGCATCAGAAGACAGCAACTATATCACCGGTCAGGTGCTCCATGTTGATGGGGGGATGTCCATAGCATTTTAACTGCTTACAAGTCACGGAGCATAACCAGGTTTAACATCCGGGGGGAATCCCCTTTTTCCCGGCGGTAAGAGTAAAAGAGCTCCGGGTTGCAGCAGGTACATAAGTTAAGGGTAAAAATATTTCTTTCCTTTATCCCCAACTCCATTAACTGAAGCTGATTGGCCTTGATTAAATCTAGAGTAAAAAAACCGCCTCTCCTTTCCCAGAGGAATTCCTCCCAATAGTCAAAGGACTCCTGGAAAGGACGGGCCAATCCCAGCGGTATCTCATAGCAACACGGGCCAATACCAGGGCCTATGCTGATTAAGCAGTCTTGCGCTACAGCTTTAAATAGTCTTACCATCTGGGTTAAGGCATGGGTTACTACGCGAAGTAAAGTCCCTTGCCGGCCAGCATGCACTATGCCTACTGAGGGGCGGTTTTTCTCTATTATAATGATAGGTAAGCAATCGGCCGTCAGAACCGCTAGAGCGAGGCCAGGCTGATCAGTAATAAACGCATCGGCAATAATATGTTCCATCTTTTCTTTCACAACCGCGACGCTATTGCCATGAATTTGCCTGCCTACAACCAATTTGGCTGGATTAATATCCAGTGCCTCACACAGGAGAGACCTATTTTCTTTTTCCTCATAGCCTCCTTTATCTACCGCATTATTCTGTATCAAACGGGTAGAAAAGGCATGAGCTATGCTGGTTATTTGTTCCAGCGGAGCAAGAGTAAAATACTGAGTATTATTGACTGACCTGGTTATCTTAAACAATTTCTTTTGCCATAGGTAAAGTAAAAAAATGTAACTGGAGTTTGGTTAATATTTTTGCTGAAATCTGCCGAAAAACCTATAAAGGATATATACTCATTTCTTTCGCATAAAAGGCTATTTTTTT
>MHDQ01000164.1 GCA_001803565.1 Nitrospinae bacterium RIFCSPLOWO2_12_FULL_45_22
CCTGTCTTGACAAACCTCCTCTATTTCTTTATAGTTTTTTGGTGATCCTGATAATTTATGACTGATTTTCGTTTCTTCTTAACCAAGAGATGTTAGATGCCAAACTACCCGAGAGGCTTGATCCCTGGCTGGTCAAGCTATTAACCCCCTTTTCTAAAAATGGGATCAACCCCAATTTTCTGACCTTAATGGGCTTGTTGCTCAGCTTTTTAGCTTCTCTGGGTATTATCTTTGATAGGATTATCCTGGCTGGGGTCATTATTTTAATAGCTGGCGGTTTTGATATTCTAGATGGTGCAGCGGCCAGGATATTTAAAAAAGCTACTCCCTTTGGTAAATTTCTCGATTCAGTAGTAGATAGGTATTCAGATACCTTTGTTTGTCTGGGGCTGATGGTCTACTTTTCTCTGCGTGGACAGACCGGTAACCTTATCCTGACTGGGGTAGTATTATTAGGGTGTATCTTGATCCCTTACACCAAGGCCAAGGCCGAGACCCTTATTGGGAAATGTAATATCGGTATAATGGAAAGACCGGAGCGGGTTATTCTTTTATCCCTGGGGCTTATTTTTAATATAATAACACCGGTCTTATGGATCCTCGCTATCTTATGCCATATCACGGTTTTTCAAAGGATATTCTATACCCGAAAAAGGCTTCACTCCGGCGCAAGACGCAATAATAAGTGCTAATGATAGCTGTCAGGGCTCAGTTAATCCCTGATGCCCGAACCCGGGTGTTAAAAAAATGTGGGAGATCAAGAAAGTACTAGTACCAATAGACCTATCGGATACAGAAAGCACCTCAAATACCTTCCCCTTTGCCCAGTCCTTAGCCGAAGAGTTTGGTGCTGAGTTGTACGTAATCTATGTCTACCAAATTCCTACTCTTATTGACCTATTATCGGCTCCGCTTGCTTTCTTGAAGAGTAAAGAAGAGCTAGCGGAAGGAGCCAGGGTAGCTGCCGAAGAGAGGCTATCTAGTTTTCTGGACAAAACCTCTAGCCCAACGATCAAACCCCAGGGCCTAATCCGCTCCGGTACTCCTTATGAGGAGATACTCCAGGTTGCCCAGGAGCTAACAATAGACCTGATTGTTATTGGTACCAGGGCCTTGAAAGGAATAGACCACCTATTACTGGGTAGTACTGCCGAACGGGTAGTCAGGATGGCCAGTTGCCCGGTTATTACCATTAAACCCAAAAACTTTCGCTTTGTTATGCCTTAACCATCTAATGGTGTTATTGGGTTATTAGGTTATTGGGTAACTAATTACCTAATAACGCAGTGACGTAATGACCTAATAACCCAATAACGATATTTATAAAAGGATGAAGATCAGGAAAGTTTTAATCCCAGTAGATTTTTCTCCTTCTTCTAAAAGGGCCCTGAACTGTGCCCTGGTATTTGCCAGGAAGTATCAGAGCAAGCTGTTTATCCTTGCCTGTAGTGAAGGTTACGTCATCGGCCCCGAAGTAATTAAAGGGCATTGGGATTCGTCCGACCAGCAAACCCACAATCTTTTAGAGGCGATCAAAGCCCAGAGCCAAAAGGAAACCGAAGAGAGGTTGAGTAAGTTCCTGGAAGATGCCTTTGGAGAAGAATTAGCCGGGCATGAAAGATTAGTCGTTTATGGTATCCCTTATGAAGAGATTATTCGGGCAGCCAGGCGATTACAAGTGGATATGATAATCCTGGGAACCATGGGTAGAACCGGTATAGAGAGGCTCATGCTGGGCAGCACCGCAGAGAAGGTAGTTAGGTTGGCCCATTGCCCGGTTATGACAGTGAGGAGGGAAGAATAATAGATGGGTGCTGCCCCTTCTATGTATCTGATTGATGGCTCTTCTTATGTCTACCGGGCATTCTTTGCCTTGAAACAGTATCTTTCTACTAAGCAAGGTGTCCCTACCAATGCCATCTATGGCTTTCTAAAAATGCTTTTGAAAATCATCAAGGAGGAAAATCCCGATTATCTGGCTATTGTCTTTGACCCTAAGGGCAATACCATAAGACATGAACAATATGGGGAGTACAAAGCTACCAGACCCAGTATGCCCTCAGAATTGGCCCAGCAAATCCCTTATATCCATCAGGTCATCAAGGCCTTAAATATACCGGTATTACAGGAAGAGAGATATGAAGCCGATGATGTTATCGGAACTGTTGCTAAAGAAGCTGCGGCAAAAGGCTTTGAGGTAACCATTGTCAGTGGAGATAAAGACCTGTTCCAACTCATTTCACCGCGGGTCAGGGTGCTGGATACTATGAAAGGAAAAGTTTACCGGGCTGAGGAGGTAAAGGAGCAGTATGGCGTAGAGCCCGATAAGATGATAGACCTATTAGGCTTAACGGGTGATAGTATTGATAATATCCCGGGTGTGCCCGGTATCGGCCAGAAGACAGCCTTAGAATTGATAAACAAGTTCCAGAACCTGGAAAATCTCTTAGAGCAACTGGATAAAGTAGAAAGAGAAAAGGTGCGTAATATTTTGGCCCAAAATGCCAACCAGGCCCGCCTGAGCAAACAGTTAGCAACCATTATTATTGATGTCCCGCTAGAAATGGATTTAGAAGAGCTTAAGGTAAGGGAAGCTAATTGGTCCGGGCTCCAGACCCTATTCAAGGAACTGGAATTCTATTCTCTCCTCAAAGAGCTGGGTGGTGAAGAGCCTTTCCCCCAATTTGATTGCCAGATCATCCTCACGGAAAGGGATTTTCAGCCGTGGCTGGAAAAGATCGGAAAAGCACCCTTTATTGCCCTGGATACTATCAGTAGCCAGCCAGACCGTATGCACGGCGAGATCGTGGGCCTGGCCCTCTCTCTGGACGATAAAGAGACAGCCTATATCCCCTTGACTCACTCCTATCCCAACTGCCCTGCGCAACTCAGCAAAAAACTGGTTCTAGATAAGCTAAAACTTTTTTTAGAAGACCCAGAAATCAAGAAATATGGGCACGACCTTAAGGCTGACATACTAACCCTGGTCCGAGAAGGGGTTAGTTTACAGGGCATGGACTTTGATACCATGGTGGCCTCTTATCTGCTTAATCCCTCCCGCTCGAATCATAACCTCGAGGATATTGCCCTGGAGTATCTTAACCGGAAAAAGGCCCCCCTAAAGGATCTCATAGGTAGTGGCAGCAAAACCATTAGCTTCAAGCAGGTGGATATTAACCGAGTGGCTCAGTTCCTGGCCGAAGAGACCACCGTTTCTCAGATGTTAGTATCTAAATTAACCTCTTTATTGCAAGAGGCGGGTCTGGAGCAACTCTTTCAGGAGATAGAACTCCCCCTGATCCAGGTGCTGGCTGAGATGGAGAGGAATGGGGTAAAGATAGATCGGGAGTTCCTGCGAGATATATCCAAAAACCTGGAACGAGAGCTGGGTCAGTTAGAAGGTCAGATATATAGGCTGGCGGGTGAGCAGTTCAATATTAATTCGCCGAAACAACTCCAGGAGATACTCTTTGAGAAGCTGAAGCTGAAGCCAATTAAGCGGACCAAGACCGGCTATTCGACCGATGTAGGGGTATTAGAAGAGCTAGCCCTGCAGCATGAATTACCTGCCCAAGTCCTTAATTATCGCCAGTTGGCCAAGCTCAAGTCTACTTATGTAGATGCCTTGCCTCAATTGATTAATCCCGCGACCGGCCGGGTGCATACCTCTTTCAATCAGACCGTGACGGCTACTGGCCGCCTAAGCAGTAGCGAGCCAAATCTACAAAATATCCCTATCCGCTCCGCTATTGGCCGGGAGATCCGTAAGGCATTTGTCGCAGAAGAGGGCCATCTGCTCCTCTCTGCTGATTATTCCCAGATTGAGCTGCGGATAATGGCCCATTTATCCGATGACCCGGCCCTCATAGAGGCCTTCTCTAAAGGTCAAGATATTCATCAACGCACCGCCGCCGAAGTATTCGGTATTGCTGCCGAGCAAGTAACAGCCGATATGCGCCGCATGGCCAAGACCGTCAATTTTGGCATAATGTACGGGATGAGCCCCTATGGCCTGGCCAAGGACTTAGGCATCAGCCAGCAGGGGGCCAAAGAGTTTATTGATGGCTATTTTGCTAAATATTCCAGGGTAAAAGAATATATGAGCCATATACTGGCGGCTGCCTACCAGGATGGCTATGTCACTACTATCCTTAATCGGAGGCGCTACCTACCAGACCTGCGCAGTGAGAACAAAAATGTACGCGAATTCGCAGAACGCACTGCGATCAATACCCCTATCCAGGGCTCGGCTGCCGATATTATCAAGCTGGCTATGGTAAAGATATATCAGCAGATAAAAAAGGAAAAGCTGCGCTCCCGGATGATCCTGCAGGTGCATGATGAGCTATTATTTGAAGTGCCTCTAACAGAAAAAGAGGCTATGACGGCCCTGGTAAAAGAGCAGATGGAGCAGGTCATATCCCTGAAAGTGCCTCTAGTGGTGGATATAGGGTTAGGAAATAATTGGGAAGAGGTGCATGATTAAATGGTTATTGGTCATTAGTTATTGGTCATTAGTTATTGGTCATTGGTCATTGGAGAAGGAACAATGGTTTTACGGGTGCAGGTCAGGTCCAGAGGCCGTTCTGACCTGATTGATATTACCGAAAAGATCAGGGCCCTGGTTAGAGAGAGCAAGGTACAAGATGGTATCTGCTTCCTCTATGTACCCCATACTACCGCGGGTATCTTAATAAATGAAAATGCCGACCCATCAGTAGCCCGGGACATCCTGAACGAATTGGAGCGGCTCATACCCTGGGATGGTCATTACCAGCACCGCGAAGGTAATGCCGCAGCCCATATAAAGAGTAGTTTAGCGGGCGCTTCCGAAACCATCTTCATAGAGGCCGGGGAGCTGGCACTGGGCACCTGGCAGGGCATCTACCTGGCCGAGTTTGATGGCCCCAGACAAAGAAATGTCTGGGTAAAATTTTTAGTCACCCAAAAATAGAAAAACTTCCCCCAGATTAACACTGGCCACCGCTCATATTTTCACCGCCATCATAATGTTCAGGGGGTAGTCTTAATTGGGTTGATCAAGGCTAAAGCCTTGAGTTAGAGGTAACGGGCAAAAGTGTAGTTAGAGGAGATTAAACCTTTTCAGGACTTGAGCAACTTTTTCATCGCTCTTGCTAAGGGCTCGCAGAGAATCAATGAGGGAGTGGATGGTCCCGCGGTTTTCAGCAATCTCATCCTCTATCTTTCTCACCTTTGTCTCAAAGGGTCTGATCATAGTTCGTCTATCCCAGAAGGCAAACCCTATGATTGCTATCACCAGCGTAGTGAATATAGCTACCATCCGATTAAACTGGGCATTCATATCTTCGCGGAGCTGGTTTATCTGTTTGCTGGTATCTTCCCGGAGCTGACCTATCTGTTTGCTGGTATCATCCCGGAGTCGGTTCATATCCTCGCGGAGTTGTTTCATGTCTTCCCGGAGCTGGTTTATTGCCTCGGTATTAGCCCTTATCTCTGCCCTTAGGGTGTTCTGCCCCTCCTCTAACCTTGTCAGTCTCTCTATAATCTCCCGGTCGCTAATCCTTGGTGCTGTTTCAATAGCAAGGACCAGCGAAGGGATAGTCAGTGCAGTTATTAAACCCATTATGATGGCGATCTTCTTCATAAGTCCAGTGTACTATCAGTAATTAGGCAAAGTCAACCTAAAAAAGCTACTCTTATCTTCTTTTCAATAGTAGCAAAATAATTATATCAATCTACGCCAAGGGTGCCCTCCCAGCCCCCCCTGCAGCCAAGTATTTACCAGCAATAATTCACCCTGTTTTCAATAAACATTAAAAAGGTTGATAAGTATTATCAATATCAATGAATACCTATCTCACTCAATAACTTTAATGCCCCTTGGGTATAAGGGTTTTCTATGCAATCTCATCCATCTCAACATCTCTAAGAGTTATGTCATCTACTTCTCTATAAAAAATCTTCTAATACATGAATCCTCACCGGATGGCTTTTACCTTTGACCCGGATAGGATCTAAGGGCCGGGTAATTACTTTACCCCTGGTCTTTTCATAGGTCTTCTCTCCTATCAGGATCTCGCCTTTACGGGCCAGGGCCTGGAGGCGGAAGGCCAGGGTCACCGTATCACCAATAGCGGTATAGTTTAGTCTATGCTCCGAGCCCATATTACCAATAACCGCTGGGCCAGTATTTATCCCGATACCTACCTGGATATCCTTATCACTGTCTTTATATGGATATGGTTCCATCCTACTCAAGGTTTTGTGTATTTCGAGGGCAGCCGAGACCGCCCTAAAGGCACTATCCTCTTGATACATGGGCACCCCAAAAAGGGCCATTAAACTGTCACCCATAAACTTATCCACCCAGCCATGATAGTTAAAGACAATATCAGTGATAGTTTGAAAGTGGCGGTTTAATAGGCTCACGATGGCTTCAGGAGACATATCGTCGGTCAAGGCACTGAACTCCCTTATATCCACCAGCAGGACGCTTATTTCTTGTAATTTCCCATCCAATTTTATGTGGTAGCCATATCTCTAAGCAAAACAAAATGCCATCTCTCTCCTCCCTCATCCCGATTCCTCCATAAACATATTTGTAATTACAAAGGAAGTATTGTATGATTATCACCTGGTCACCATTGCCTATGTTTCTATGACTGATTACTAATAGCTTTCCACAAGTTATTGAGTAGTTACGGTTTGTTCTACATCTTCTCTTTATTAATCTATAGAAGGGGGGCAGAGGTAATGAAAAAATCAATTTCTATAGGGATAATATTCTCCTACCTTTTTATTAACATTAGTTGCGCTACGATAATGAAGGACAAAATGGATTTAATTTCTTTTTCCTCAGAACCTGATGGAGCAAAAATTCACGTAGATAATTATCCTGTTGCTGAAACCCCCGCTTCTGTTCCCTTAGAAAGAACTAAGCATAGTATTAATTTTAAAAAAGAAGGATACCAAACTGGTACTGCTATCATAGATAGGAGATTAGATTGGGGATGGTATATTTTTGGAAATATTGTCTTTGGAGGAATAGTAGGTTGGATAGTTGATGCCCTAACGAATGAAATGTGGAATTTAGAGCCCAAAAGAGTTCATGTGGTCTTAGAAAAAAAATAGCCTTTTACATGTAATAAGAGGGTTTGAGGGATGAAAAAATTCATCTGGCCTATACTGGCTTTTAGTTTATTATTTCTCTCATTTTCCCCTCAAATATTTGCTACCTATAGTTCTGATGCTATTACTGCGAAGTGTACTCGGGTTATAGATGGCGATACCATAGAAGTAGAATATTATGGCAAGAAGGATAAAGTAAGACTAATCGGGGTTGACACCCCAGAGACAAAGGATCCCAGAAAGCCAGTCCAATATTTCGGAAAAGAAGCTACTGAATTTACTAGAAGGGTAGTTGAAGGAGAAAATGTCAAATTAGAATTTGACCAAACTTTAAGAGATAAGTATGACCGTCTATTGGCTTATGTCTATCTTCCTAGCGGGGAGATGTTAAATGCCAAACTTATCAAAGAAGGTTATGGACATGCGTACACCAAATATCCCTTTAAATATTTAGAGGAATTTCGACTCTATGAGAAACAAGCCAGGGAGAAAGGATTGGGGTTATGGGGCGAAAGAAAAGTA
>MHDQ01000165.1:0-4498 GCA_001803565.1 Nitrospinae bacterium RIFCSPLOWO2_12_FULL_45_22
CGCAGAAATGTATGCGGGTGAGTGGTAAGCATAATGACTTAGAGACCGTCGGCCGTACCGCCCGGCATCATACCTTCTTTGAGATGCTGGGCAATTTTTCCTTTGGGGACTATTTTAAGGAAGGGGCTATTGATTATGGCTGGGAATTCTTAACCCAGGACCTGGCCCTCCCTAAAGATAGGCTCTGGATAACCATCTTTCGGGAAGATGATGAGGCATTTGACCTCTGGCACAAGAAAGTCGGCATACCCAGTCACCGGATTATCCGCATGGACGAGAAGGATAATTTTTGGGCTATGGGTGAGACCGGGCCTTGCGGCCCCTGTTCTGAAATACATCTTGACCAGGGAGCCGCCGTAGGCTGTGGTCAGCCTTCATGTAGTGTGGCTTGTGAGTGTGACAGGTTTCTGGAGCTCTGGAACCTGGTGTTTATGCAGTATGAGCGCGATAGCTCTGGCCAGATGTCACCTTTACCCAGGCCCAGTGTAGATACTGGCATGGGATTAGAAAGGCTGGCTGCAGTCATACAAGGTCAGGTGAGCAATTTCTCTACTGACCTCCTCCGTCCTATTATTAGTTATGTAGAAGAACTAGCCGAAAAAGGGTATGGGGATAAGCCTGAGTGGGATATCTCATTGCGGGTAATAGCCGATCACTTGCGGGCCCTCACCTTCCTCATAACCGATGGGATACTCCCTTCTAATGAAGGCCGGGGCTATGTCTTGCGCCGCCTTTTACGGCGGGCTAGCCGCCACGGCCGCAATCTTTTATTAAAAGAGCCCTTCCTTTATAAGGCCGCTGGTGTAGTTGTAGACCTGATGAGGGATACCTATCCTGAGTTAGAGAGTGCCCGTAATTATATTGCCCGGGTATTGTTGTATGAAGAAGAGCGTTTCTCTCATACGTTGGACTATGGCCTCAAGCTCCTCTTCCAGGTCATGGACGATATTCAAGGCCAGGGAAAATCTGTTATCCCAGGCAAGGAGGTTTTTAAGCTCTATGACACCTTTGGCTTTCCACTGGATATAACTCAGGAGATAGCCCAGGAAAAGGGCTTTTCTTTAGACCTGGCTGGTTTTGAAAATGCCATGGCTACTCAGCGAGAATTGGCCCGCCAGTCCTGGAAAGGAGCGGCAGAAGCGCAGGTAAAACCGCTATACCAGGCATTGTCAGTGGAGACAGGCAAAGTTAAATTTATTGGCTACCAGCAACTGACGGGGCAAGCCCCAGTATTGGCTATTATAGACGGAGACGAACGCTGTACCGAAGCTATTGAAGGAAAGACCGTAGAAATTGTCCTGGCAGAAACCCCTTTTTATGGCGAAGCTGGTGGTCAGGTAGGGGACGCAGGCATTTTGAAGAATGACGGGGTGCTGATAGAGGTCATAGATACCCAGAGACCCTTACCTGAAGTGATCTGCCACCGCGGGGTCATAAAAAAAGGCGTACTAAAAACGGGTATGGTATTAGAAGGATCGGTTGATAAAGGACGGCGGGAGGCCCTGGCCCACAGCCATTCTGCTACCCATCTGCTACAAGCTGCCTTGCGGGAAGTATTGGGTGATCATGTGAAGCAAGCCGGGTCATTAGTAGCGCCGGATAGGCTCCGCTTCGATTTTACCCATTTCTCACCCCTTACTGAGCGGGAAAAGAGGCGGGTGGAAGAGATGGTTAATGAGAGGGTCTGGGATAACCTGCCCGTTATTACCGCAGTGATGCCTTTGGAAGAAGCGGTGGAGCACGGCGCTATGGCCTTATTTGGTGAGAAATATGATCCCCAGGTACGGGTAGTCAAGATGGGAGATTATAGTACCGAGGTATGCGGTGGTACTCATACCCAAAATACCGCCTCGGTGCGGCTTTTCAAGATAATCTCTGAAGGCGGTATAGCGGCTGGTGTACGCCGTATAGAAGCCCTGACCGCTGTAGAGGCATACAAGTATATCCTTAAGGAAGAGGATGCCTTAGACGAGGTGCGGGAGCTAATCAAGGCAAAACCCTTCGAAGAGGCCGATAGATTAAGACGTCTCATAGAACAGGCCCGGGGTACGGAAAAGGAATTGAGCCGGTTAAAAGATAAGATGGCGGGAACAAAGGTGCAGGACCTGGACGCTCTCGTGGTAGAGGTTAAAGGGGTAAAGGTGTTGGCGGTGGAGCTGGAAAACCTGGATATGAATGCCCTGAGGAACTTTGTAGATACCGCTAAGGCCAAAATAAAATCAGGGGTGGTGGTAGCCGGTGCTGTGATGGATGGTAAGGTTGCCTTAGTCAGTGGAGTAACCAAAGACCTGACCCAGCGGCTGCATGCTGGCGAGCTGGTGAAAGGGGTAGCAGCTATTGTCGGTGGTAGTGGTGGTGGCCGGGCAGACATGGCCCAGGCAGGAGGCAAGGATGCTGCCCGTCTCAAAGAAGCCCTGGCTAAAGTAAAAGAACTAGTAGAAATATCCCTAAATAAACTATAATCATTTTTAGGCATCCTTTATTTTGCCCAAAAAGTAGTTAACACTTTTAGTCAATAAAATTATCTTACTAATTTACCGCAGAGATCACAGAGAAAGCTACTCTCTGGCCCCTCCGCGGGCTCTGCGCTCTCTGCGGTGAAGAGTTAAAAAATATTTTCCTTTTGTCAAATTGTTAACTACTTTGGAAGGATGCCCATTTTTATCAGCATTTTTCTAGGGCCTGCTCCAGATCCCTGATTATATCTTTCAGGTCCTCGATCCCCAACGATAACCTAATAAGACCATCAGTAATGCCCGCAGCTAGCCGCTCTTCTTCTGACACATGGGCATGAGTCATAGTGGCCGGGTGCTCAATCAGGGTCTCTACATTACCCAGACTGACTGCCAGGACACATAATTGGACACTATTCATTAGCTTGATCGCACTCTCCAGGCCCCCTTTTACGACAAAAGTAACCATACCGCCAAATCCCCGGGCTTGCTCTTTGGCTAATTGGTGCTGCCGGTGAGATGGTAGCCCGGGGTAGATAACCTTTTCTATTTTCGGGTGTCCTTCCAGGAGCTGCGCTACCGCCATAGCATTCTCACAATGCTTCTCCATCCTTAAGGCCAGGGTAGTCAGACCCCGCAAAATAAATAGGCTATTAAAGGGAGAAATGATCCCACCGGTATCTTTAAGGACTTCTAGCCGGGCTCTTTTTATAAACTCCTTATCCCCTATAATTACTCCCGCAATAGTATCGCCATGCCCGCAAAGGTATTTAGTAGCACTGTGGACAACCACATCCACCCCAAGCTTTAAAGGATTTTGTAGATATGGTGTCATAAAGGTATTATCCACCACTACCTTAATTCCCCATTTTTTAGCTACCTCTACGCAGCCACGGATGTCTATCAGTTTCAAGGTAGGATTAGCTGGGGTTTCAAAATAGATTAATTTAGTGTTCCCTCTAATAGCGGCTTTAAGGTTATTCAGATCAGAGGCATCAATAAAAGTGACTTCTATACCCAGTCTTTCTGTAAGGATATGGGAGAATAAAGTATGGGTGCAGCCATACAGGGTCTCATCAGCTACTATATGGTCCCCGGTCCGGCAGAGGGTGAAGATAGTAGTAGCAATAGCTGCCATACCCGAGGCCGTAGCCAGGGCAGCCTCTCCTTCTTCCAGGATAGCTATCTTGTCCTCCAGGACGGTTTGAGTTGGGTTACCCAGGCGGGTATAAATATACCCTTCTTTTTTCCCGGCAAAGAGTTCCGCCCCTTCTTCTACACTATTGAAGAGGAAAGTAGAAGTTTGATATATAGGAGTGACTATAGTTTTTATGTCTGAAGGGAGCCGATGGCGAATATGGATAGATTTAGTACTAAAGCCAGCATCTTTCAAGTACATAATTCCTCCTTAAGTCTTAAAGTCTTACACCTTGCACTTTACGTTTTGAGCCTGGTAATAACTTAGTGCATGAATGCTTCTGTTGACTCAATTATGGGCGAGAGAGGAATAAAAATCAAGGAAAAACCAGGAGGCGCAAGTCAACAGATATTCTTGTCTTTTGCCAGGGCCTAGATTAAGATAGTTTAGTAACTATGGGCCCTTACTTTCAACCTGAATCCAGGGTTAAAACAAAGGTAACAGTTTAGCTAAATTAAGATTATAAACCATAAAAACAAGTAACTGACAATCAAATGGAATATGTAGTGGCAGAGCTTGCTCTGCTAAATAAAGTCGAGCAAGCTCGACCACTACAGAAATCCTTGGAATACTTTATCTGGCTAAACAGTTACAAACAAAGTAACATCCCTGCCTGTGTTACGGCAGACAGGCTGTGAGGGGAGTCCCTTTATATGTCCCAGATGCCAGGGTATGGTAGAGAACATAAGCCGCACCTACTGTCCGTGAAAGGGATCAGTACCTATTTTTATAATTCTCACGGTGAGATAAAGGCGGTAGAAGACGTATCCTTTACCCTGGGAGAAGCAGAGGTATTGGGATTAGTAGGAGAATCAGGTTGTGGCAAGACCGTGACTGCCTTATCTAT
>MHDQ01000165.1:4510-16537 GCA_001803565.1 Nitrospinae bacterium RIFCSPLOWO2_12_FULL_45_22
TCTATCCTGCGACTAGTCCCGGACCCGCCTGGTAGGATCATTAAAGGAGAGGTATGGTTCCAAGACCGGGATCTGCTGACATTACCTATCAGAGAGATGACCAATATCCGGGGCAGAGAGATAGCTATGATATTCCAGGATCCGGCTATGGCCCTTAATCCTGTTTTTAGGGTAGGGGAGCAGGTTGCCGAGGGATTGATTTTTCACAAAAATATGACCAGGAAGCAAGCCAGGCAAGAGGCCATAGAATTATTAAGGTTAGTAGGAATCCCTTTGCCCCAGAAAAGGTTCCAGGAGTATCCCCATCAGTTAAGTGGTGGCATGAAACAGCGGGTAATGATAGCTATTGCCATATCCTGCCACCCTAAATTATTGTTAGCTGATGAGCCTACCACTGCCCTGGATGTTACTGTCCAGGCCCAGATTCTGGATTTGCTGCTCCACCTGAAAGAAGAGTTGAAGACCTCTATTATTCTTATAACCCATGACCTTGGGGTGATAGCAGAGAGGGCCCAGAGGGTAATAGTCATGTATGCCGGTAAGGTGGTAGAAGAAGCGCCGGTAGCCCCCCTCTTTCAGGAGCCCAGACACCCCTATACCCAGGGCCTGTTAGCCACTACCCGCAACTTAGGGGTTAATAGTGGAAACAGACGGAATAGGCTAAAGGAAATACCAGGCAGCGTCCCTACCCTACCGGGTTTTATTAAGGGATGCCAATTTCACCCCCGTTGCCCATCTGCCCATGAGCCCTGCCGCGAATATGAACCACGACTGAGAGAGATACAGGAGGGGCACTGGGTGGCTTGCTGGCTCTACCCGTCTGCCGGGAGAGATACCGAATAATAAAGACGAATTATGCCTGCTTAATGGGTAGCCGCAACCTTCAGGTTGCGTTAATCGCAGGCTAAAGCCTGCGCCTACCAATTTTTGCCCCACCCCGTAACTGAGGGATTGGGATAAGAGATGCCTGACGAAAAGACAAATATATTATTGGTCAAGGGATTAAAGAAATATTTTCCTGTTTCTAGGGGAATATTCTCGCAGCAAGCCGATTATGTAAGGGCGGTAGATGGCGTTGATTTAGAACTTCAGAGCAGAGAAACCCTTAGCTTAGTCGGAGAAAGTGGCTGTGGTAAGACGACCCTGGCACGGCTCATAGCGGCTATCTTACCAAAAAACCAGGGGCAGATATTATATCGTCAAATGGACCTAGACCTTCTGTCCAAAAAGGAGATAAGGCAACTGCGGCGCCATATACAGCTTATTTTCCAGGACCCTTATGCTTCCTTAAACCCCCGGATGCTGGTAGGAGATATTGTGCGGGAACCGCTGGTCATCCATAGGGTCGGGAACCGGCTTCAACAGCAAGAGCGGGTAGCCGCTCTCTTAGAGCGGGTGGGCCTACAACCGGCTTATATGAAGCGCTATCCCCATGAATTCAGTGGTGGTCAGCGGCAGCGGATAGCCATTGCCCGGGCCCTAGCTACTATGCCAGATTTGATCATAGCTGATGAGCCCATATCAGCCCTCGATGTTTCTATCCAGGCCCAGATTATCAATTTGCTGCAGGACTTACAAGAGGACCTTGATCTGGCTTATATCATTATTACCCATGACCTGAGGATTGTGGGGCATATAAGCCACCGGGTGGCAGTAATGTATTTGGGTAAGATAGTAGAAGTTGGGCCGGTTGAGGATATCTATACCTCTCCCCAGCACCCCTATACAGAGATACTATTAGCATCAATACCCTGGCCTGACCCAACCGAGAAAAAGAAAAAGATTATCTTAACTGGCGAACCACCCAGCCCGATTAATCCCCCGCCTGGTTGCTATTTTCACCCCCGCTGTCCCTATGCCTTTGAGCCGTGTAACAGGCAAGAGCCTCGGTTGAAGAGCCTGGACCAAGGTCATTATGTAGCTTGCCATCTAAGGGCTGGCTAATAAAGACCATCAGGGAAAGTACATACCGCAGCATGTTTACCCAGGGTTTTAAACATGGTGGGCGGTTCCCAGGGTTTACCCAGGATACCATCATGGATAGCCCAGCTCCTGCCCCGGAAGGTCTTCTCGGCCCCCCTTCGCCTAAAGGGCGAAGAGTCATCCAGCCGGTTATAGGGGATACCTCCTGGGGAAAAGCCCTGATGGATTTCCTCCATATACCTTCGCCCCCTTGAGTAGCCAAAGCCATATTTCTCGTAAAAAAGGGTGCTATGGTAGGTCAAGGGCTCTAGTACATAGAGCTTTTTGTCTAAGCGGGTGACAAACTCCTCCATCCGGGGAAAGAACTTACCTATCATCCTTAGGCCCTTGCGAACCTGACCAGGGCCTAGACCTGCCTTCATGGCCCGTTCTTCTTCTTTTAGATTTCGGCGGTAGGTGCCAAAATAAGTATCCCTGCCCTCGTCGTCAATATCTATATTAAATCGCTCAGACTCTACGTCGTTAATAATTATAAAGGAGAGTTCTATCTGGTGGGAGCGTGTATCAGACAGATCAAGGCTAAAAACGGGGTCTCGATCATCTAGCTTGCGCTTCAATTCTATCCGCATGAAATGCAGGCCACTAGTGCAGTGGATCCTTACCAGCCGTTCGCCATCATTACCTTTCAAGGTATCAGGGTCTATTTGGTAGCGTAAGAACACCTCATGGGGGATTAATATCTTATATATCCTCTCTTTTTCTCCTGGCGAGAGGTTATTTATAGCATAAATAGAGTCTATCATGAGTTAAGATAATATCGGGTAACAGTTCCCCGGGGTCAAGGATCAACCGGCTCCTGTTCCCTAAATAACCTTCTTATAACCTTACCCTTTATGGATTGGCTTAGGGAATTATACTTAATGAGCACGAGGGGAGTCAACTTGATAGCATAGGAATTTTCATTTTATCAATGCGGTTTTGGGGTAGTGGCAGGCTTTAGCCTGCGTTAATTTGACATTGACACCTTTAAACCCCTCCAAGTTTGACTCCAAGTTTAACTTGACTCACCCCATTGCTCCTGATAGAATTAAAAACCAGGTTAAAGTGTTATAAATTCCTATATTTAGCTACATTTTAGGAACTCAATGGCCCCAAGGATAAAGATCCTGCCTGAAGACCTGGCCAATAAGATTGCTGCCGGAGAAGTAATAGAAAGGCCTGCTTCAGTAATAAAAGAATTAGTGGAAAATTCCATAGATGCCCGGGCGAAGAACCTTTTTATAGAAGTGAGAGGGAGCGGTAAACATTTAATCCGGGTGGAAGATAATGGGGAGGGTATGGAGCGGGATGATGCCCTATTGGCTTTTGAGCGGCATGCTACCAGCAAGATAAAATCAGTGGAAGATCTACATGCTATAAACAGTTTAGGGTTTCGGGGAGAGGCCCTGCCGAGTATTGCTTCGGTATCGCGTATTAAGCTCCGGACTTGCGGTGACAAAGAGGGTGCCGGGGTCTATGTGGAACTCGAGGGCGGAAGGATTAAAAAGGTGGAAGAAATTGGGTTCCCGCAAGGGACTACTCTAGAGGTACGGAATTTATTTTTCAATACCCCGGCCCGGTTAAAATTCCTCAAAACTGACTCTACTGAACTAGGCCATATCTGTCAGATAATTACCCAGCAAGCTTTAGCCCGGCCCACTATCTCTTTTAAACTTAATCATGAACAACGTCCTCTTATCCAGCTACCCAGCACTAATGACTATCTCACTCGCCTGGTCTCCCTTTTTGGCCTGGATTTTAGCCGGTGTCTGATCCCTATAGAAATATCCCACCCTTCTTTGCTTGAAGCTACAGGCTTTATCTCACCGCCTAGTTTCCAGCACAGCAGCCGAAAATATCAATATATCTACCTGAATAGCCGCGGTGTAAGGAGCAAAATTATTCAACAAAGCATCAGCGATGCCTATCACACCTATTTGCCCAAAGAAAAATACCCGGCAGTCTTTTTATTTATCAGCTTAGAGCCAGCCCTGGTAGATTGCAACGTCCACCCAACAAAGATAGAGGTACGCCTGAGGCGAGAGAGGGAAATCTATGCCCTCTTACTAGAGGGTATCAGAAAGACCCTATGGGACCAGAGCAAAAAGGGGATTGGTCTGCCTCAAATAAGTATTCCACCCGATCAGGCTGCTACTGAAGAAAGGCATCAAGTAGCAAAAGCACAGGGGGAAAGGCCGGCGAAAAGATTTGGAACCCTCAGCCCGATCAATGAAAATGTAGGAAAAAAGACCAGCCCCCGGACCTTTCCGGAACAACTCTTCCCCTCCTCGTCCTTTGCCTGGCAAGACCCCTGGATTCCTATCGGCCAGATCCAGAACTCTTTTATCCTTATCGAGAACCGGAATGCAGTGCTGGTAATTGATCAACATGGTGCCCACGAAAGAATAATCTTTGAAGAATTGAGACAAAACTTAGGTAAAAGCCATAAGAGTCAAGAACTCCTTATCAGGGAAAGCATTAGCCTGACAAAGGCAGAGATGCTCTTGCTGGAACAGCATTTAAGAGATTTTGAGAAGCTAGGCTTCCATCTAGAACCATTTGGTGAAAATATCTTCATAATCCGTACTATACCGGCTATGCTGGTAGGAAAAGATTATAAACAGGTTATCCGGGATATGCTTGATAAACTAGCCGAGACAGGCAAGTTAAAGTCTTTAGAAGAATCCGTAGAAGAGATGATGATGGTAATAGCATGCCATGCCGCGGTGAAGGCCCATGAACCGCTTCAACCCAGGGAAATGGAGACCCTTATCCGGCAGCTTAGGGCCCTGGGGCCTTCCCATACCTGCCCTCATGGCAGGCCTATTATACAAAGCCTGCCCATTGAGGATATCAAGAAGAAATTTATGCGACATAATTAGTCAGGGATCGGGGATCAGTATTCAAGGATTAATTCATACCACTAACCCCTGACCCCCGACTCCTGATACCTGACAAAGGAGAAATGATGTTAGAGGGAACTCCCCCAGAATGTTTTACCTTTGATGATGTGCTCTTGCTGCCAGCTAAATCCACGGTCCTTCCGCGGGATACCGATGTATCTACCTACTTGACCAGAAAGATAAAGTTAAATATCCCCTTGGTGAGTGCCGCTATGGATACCGTGACCGAGGCGCGGCTGGCTATTGCCTTAGCCCAGGAGGGCGGTATAGGGATTATCCATAGGAACTTATCTATCGAGAAGCAGGCTAGTGAGGTAGATAGTGTCAAGCGCTCCGAGAGTGGTATGATCGTTAATCCTATAACCATGTCCCCTAACCAGAGGATCAGTGAAGCCCTGGACATAATTAAACGGTATCGGATCTCAGGGGTACCTATAACCGAGGGGAGCAAATTAGTGGGTATTCTTACTAACAGGGACTTGCGCTTTGAGACCAATCTGGATAAGAAAGTGGCAGACCTGATGACAAAGGATAATCTTGTTACAGTACCGATTGGTACAACGCTGGAAGAGGCCCAGGCCATACTCCATAAAAACAGGATAGAAAAGCTCCCAGTGGTTGATAAGGATTTTAACCTCAAAGGATTGATAACAGTAAAGGATATTGAGAAGCGGAAGAAATATCCTAATGCCTGTAAAGACCCATTAGGCAGACTGCGGGTTGGAGCAGCCGTAGGAGCTTCCGCGGATAGACTAGAGAGGGTAAAAGCCCTGGTACAAGCTGGTGTTGATGTGATAGCAGTTGATACTGCTCATGGTCACGCATTATCCGTCCTAAAAACAGTAGAAGCCATAAGGAGTGAGTATCCTGATACGCCGGTTATTGCTGGTAATGTAGCTACCGCAGAGGCTACCCAGGACCTCATCCGGGCTGGCGCTGATGCGATAAAGGTAGGGATCGGGCCGGGTTCTATCTGTACTACCCGTATAATTGCTGGTGTGGGTGTCCCGCAAATAAGTGCCATTGCCGATTGTGCCAAGGTAGCCGAGCGTTATGAGGTACCGATCATTGCTGATGGCGGGATAAAATATTCCGGGGATATAACCAAGGCCATTGCGTCAGGAGCTCATGCGGTTATGATTGGGAGTCTGTTTGCTGGTACCCTCGAGAGCCCAGGGGAAGAAGTCCTCTTTCAGGGCCGGGTTTATAAAGTTTATCGAGGGATGGGCTCTATTGGAGCTATGGAAGAAGGGAGCCGGGACCGCTATTTCCAGGAAGAGGCATTGCCAGAGGTAAAACTGGTACCGGAAGGAGTAGAGGGGCGAATCCCGTTTAAAGGGCCATTATCTGCCAGTGTTTATCAGCTTATCGGTGGTCTGAAGGCCGGTATGGGCTACTGTGGCTGTCATACTATCGAAGGGCTAAGAAAAAATGGCAGATTTATCCGAATAACCTCGGCCGGATTACGAGAGAGCCATGTTCATGACGTGATTATTACCAAAGAAGCCCCTAATTATCAACGAGAATACCTGAAGGACTAAACGTAAACGTTCACCGCTTAATTTTTTTGTGTCCCATCTGAGCAGGCTTTGCGCCCTAGGCGGTGAACGGGTACGACTTCCATTTTTTTAGGTAGGTAAACGGAGGGGGAGATGAACAGAGCAATTAGACTCACATTGATAGCTACCATTATGTTGTTAGTGAATCTAACCAGGGGCTTTGCCGTCGAGGTAGCTCCCCGGATTTCTGATCGGGAGATAATTGAGGGCCTTGCCGCAATAAGGGCTGATATAAAAGTCCTGTCTCAAAAGATAGATGGCCTGGATAAGAGGATAGATAGCCTAGATAAGAGGATAGATGGCATAGAGAAAAGCTTAAGTCAAAGGATAGATGGCCTGGATAAGAGGATAGATAGCGTAGAGAAAAGCTTAAGTCAAAGGATAGATAGCCTGGATAAGAGGATAGATAGCGTAGAGAAAAGCTTAAGTCAAAGGATAGATAGCCTGGAAAATCTAATGTATATAATGATAGCTGGTATATTTGGCCTTATTGGTTTTGTAGTATGGGACAGAAGGACTGCATTAAAACCGGCAATGGATAGGATTGGGAAGCTGGAGAGAGAAGAAGAGGATCTAAAAAGGGCCCTTAGAGAATATGCCAAACAAGAGCCGGGATTTGCGGAGATACTTAAGAATATAGGTATCCTTTAGAGAGGCACAGGGTGAAGAGTTTAGATATTCACAAGGGGAAGGTCCTGATTCTAGATTTTGGCTCGCAGTATACGCAACTTATCGCCCGGCGGGTTAGGGAACTAAGAGTATACTGTGAGATTGTTCCCTTTTTTATTCCCCTGGAGGAAATAGAGCATTTACACCCCTCGGGTTTGATCCTTTCTGGTGGCCCAGCCAGTGTGTATAACCCAAAGGCCCCTAGTTGTCCTAAAGAACTCTTTGCGCTCAATATACCGGTTTTAGGTATTTGTTATGGTATGCAGTTAATGGCCCATTTGCTGGGGGGGAAAGTAGTCCCTTCACCCATGAGGGAATACGGCCGTACCCAGTTGATAATTGCTGATGGTCAGGATTTATTTCAGGGATTAGGAGTAGAAGCCCTTACCGTCTGGATGAGTCATGGCGATACTGTGGTGGAATTGCCTGATCATTTCCAAACCATTGCCCATACAGAAAATTGTCCCACTGCGGCCATGAGGAGCGTGGATGGCCGGCTTTTTGGCTTACAATTTCATCCCGAGGTAGTGCATACCCAGAACGGTACCCAGATCATAAAAAACTTCCTCTTTCAGGTCTGCCACTGCTCACCCCTCTGGAATATGCAATCTTTCATTGAGTATTCGGTAAAAAAGATCCGAAGTGAAATGGGTAAGGCCCAGGTGCTTTGCGCCTTGAGTGGTGGGGTGGATTCTACGGTAGCCGCAGCCCTGCTCCAGAGGGCCATAGGGTCTCGGTCTCGCTGCATCTTTGTAGACAATGGCCTGTTGCGAGCAGGAGAGGCACAAAGGGTCTTAGAGACCTTTAAGGACAATTTCACTGGAGAGTTGATATTTAGAGATACGGCAGAAAGGTTTCTAGAAAAACTTAACGGGGTAATAGACCCCGAAGAGAAACGTAAGGTTATTGGCCGAGAATTCATATCGGTTTTTGAAGAAGAGGCTGACCGATTGGGGGCCATCGAATATCTGGTGCAGGGTACCCTCTATCCCGATGTTATTGAGAGCATATCCTACAAAGGCCCATCGGCCACAATCAAGAGCCACCATAATGTGGGAGGGCTCCCAGAAGCGATGGAATTAAAACTCCTGGAACCCTTGAGGGAGTTGTTTAAAGACGAGGTGCGGGAGTTAGGCAAGGAGTTGGGCTTGCCTGCCAGGGTATTGGAGCGACATCCCTTCCCGGGTCCTGGTTTAGCGGTACGGATCACTGGTGAGATAACACCCGAGCGGTTAGATACCTTGAGGCAAGCCGATGCTATCTTCTTAGAGGAACTGCACCAGTCAGGGCTTTATGATCAGGTCTGGCAAGCCTTTGCTATCCTGCTGCCGATAAAGACTGTAGGAGTAATGGGTGATGAGAGGACTTATGAGAATGTTGTAGCCCTGAGGGCAGTTACCAGCCTGGATGGGATGACGGCCGATTGGGCTAAACTGCCCCATACTTTCCTGGAAAAGACCTCCAATCGTATCATTAACGAGATAAAAGGAGTCAACCGGGTAGTATATGATATAAGCTCTAAACCACCTAGCACCATCGAATGGGAGTGAGGTGATGAAGAACAACACGTTTATTCATCTGCATAATCATACCGAGTATAGTCTATTAGATGGGGCCATCAGGTTAAAACCATTAATGGAAAGGGCTAATAAGTACCAAATGCCCGCCCTGGCTATTACTGACCATGGCAATATGTTTGGGGCGATAAAGTTTTATAAGCTAGCCCGGCAATATGGGATTAAGCCCATTATTGGTTGTGAGGTATATGTCGCCCCAGAGAATCGGCAGCAAAAAGCCTCCTCCCAGGGTATTGCTGATGCCTCTTATCACCTGATACTGCTGGCTACCAATGGGGAAGGGTATAAGAACCTTATCAAGCTGGTCAGTATAGGTTATCTAGAAGGGTTCTATTATCGGCCCCGGATAGACAAAGAGGTCCTGGCCCAGCATTCCCGCGGGTTGATCGCCCTGAGTAGTTGCCTGAAAGGCGAGATACCGGTTCTGCTGGCCCAAGGGCAGGAAGGGAAGGCCCGAGAAGCAGCCGCTACATTTAAAGATATTATGGGAGGAGAGGGATTTTATCTAGAGGTCCAGGACCAGGGATTGGAGGGACAAGGCAAGATCAATCAGGCTGTGATCGGGCTGAGTAAACAGTTAACCCTCCCGTTAGTTGCTACTAACGATTGCCATTACCTGGACCGGGCAGATACCCAGGCCCATGATATACTCCTATGTATCCAAACCGGCAAGTCATTGAGAGATAAAGATCGGCTGAGGTTTTCTTCTGACCAATTCTATTTCCGCTCCCCAGAAGAGATGGAGGCCCTTTTTGCTGAGGTCCCTGTCGCCTTGTACAATACTATTGATATTGCAGAGCGGTGCCAGTTGGAACTCAAATTTGATGAAATCCACCTGCCTCACTATCAACCACCCCAGGGCTATACCCTGGATAGCTATCTGGAGGAGTTAGCCCAAAAGGGTCTACAAAGGCGACTAGAAGCCAGACCGGTAACTGTAGAGTTAGAAAAGGCTTATTGGGAGCGGTTAAAAAGGGAGCTAGATATTATAAAGAATATGAACTATAGCGGCTATTTCCTGATAGTGTGGGATTTTATTGATTATGCCCAGACTAAGGATATCGCCGTAGGACCGGGCCGGGGCTCGGCAGCCGGCAGTTTAGTCGCCTATGCCTTGGGAATTACCGAGCTGGACCCCATAAAGTACGGCTTGCTCTTCGAGCGGTTCTTAAACCCTGAGCGGATATCCTTGCCCGATATTGATATAGACTTTTGTATGGAGCGCCGTGACGAGGTAATAAATTACGTCATCCATAAATATGGAGCAGAGAATGTTGCCCAGATCATAACCTTTGGGACTATGATGGCCAGGGGTGTTATTCGTGATGTAGGGCGGGTAATGGGCCTGCCTTATGCTGATGTGGATAAGATTGCCAAGCTGGTCCCTAACCGGCTCAATATAACCCTGGAAGAAACCCTGGAAGAAGAACCTAGATTGAAAGAGTTGCAGCAACAGGATAGCAATGTTCAACTATTGCTAGATACGGCCAAAACCCTGGAGGGACTCCCCAGGCATGCCTCTACCCATGCAGCCGGGGTAGTGATATCGCCCGCCCCCTTAACGGAATACTTGCCTTTATTCCGGGGGAATAAAGGTGAGATAACTACCCAGTTTGCTATGGACGATATTGAAGACCTTGGACTCCTTAAAATGGATTTTCTGGGCCTAAGAACCCTCACCGTCATCCAAAACACCTTAAGGGCGGTCAAAGAGAACCAGGGGAAAGAGATAGCTATAGAAGATATCCCATTAGACGATCCAGCTACTTACCAGTCTCTGGCCGAGGCTAAAACCGTGGGCATCTTCCAGTTGGAGAGTGGGGGTATGCGAGAGCTTCTGAAGAAGCTTAAGGCCCAATCCTTTGAAGACATTATTGCCTTAGTGGCCCTTTATCGCCCCGGGCCCCTGGGTAGTGGTATGGTAGAGGATTTTATCAAGCGAAGGCACGGTAAAGGCACTATAAATTACGAATTACGCCAGCTAGAACCGATCCTAAGAGAGACTTATGGCGTGATCCTGTACCAGGAACAGGTCATGCAGATTGCCAGTACTTTAGCTGGCTTCAGCTTAGGGGCTGCCGATATATTAAGGCGGGCTATGGGCAAGAAAAAGGCCGATGTTATGGCTGAGCAGCGCGAGAGATTTATCCAAGGAGCCCTGGCTAATAAGATACCCAAAGGGAAGGCAGAAAGGATTTTTGATTTAATGGAATATTTTGCTGGTTATGGGTTTAATAAGTCCCACAGCGCCGCTTATGCCCTGATTGCTTATCGAACCGCTTATCTGAAAACTCATTACCCGGGAGAATTTATGGCTGCCCTGATGAGCAGCGAGATGGAGAATAGTGATCGGGTTAGAAGCTATCTAGAAGAATGCCGAGAGATGAGCATCCAGGTATTACCCCCCAATATCAATACCAGCTATAGAGATTTTGCCAGAGAAAATAGTAATATAAGGTTTGCCCTGGGGGCCATTAAGAATGTGGGCGATGGCGCTATCGAGGCTGTGGTTAAGGCCAGAACCCATAAAGGGATGTTCTCTTCTCTATCTGATTTTTGCCAAAAGGTCAGTAGCAGAAATGTAAGCCGGCGGGTAATTGAAAGCCTGATAAAAGCTGGGGCCGGTGATGGTTTAGGGGAGTCCCGCAGCCAGATGATGGCTAACCTGGATAAGTATTTAGAAGCTGCCCAAAGACGTCAGAAGGCCAAGAAGAGCGGGCAAATAAGCCTATTTACCTCCTTACCCGGTGAGAGTGGTGAGCTAACTACAGAAACAGGCGGCATCCAGTTACCAGAATGGGACAGAAAAGAATTGCTTGCTTATGAGAAAGAAGCCCTGGGGCTCTATTTTAGCGGCCACCCCTTAGACCCTTACCAAAACCTCCTTCGGCAATATAATATTAATAGCCAGAACTATCAAAGCAGTCAGAATGGTCAAGTTATACGCCTCGTTGGTGTGGTAAATAAGATAAAGACCCAGACCAACAAGAAGGGTGAGGTATGGTCTAAATTTTCCCTGGAAGACCTCTATGGCACTCTAGAAGTACTGCTCTTCCCTCCATACTATCGAGATAATTACCAATATTTGGAAGGGGATGAGCCGATCCTGGTCCAGGGCAAATTGAGGAACGGTAATGATAAACCAGCTATTATTGCAGAAAAGTTGATCCCCCTGGCAGAGTTACCCCGGGAAAAGAAAAACCGGATGCATATAAAACTCTCTAGCCAGTTATTAACCAGGGATTCGTTACTTAGACTGAAGAGTTTGATTAACACTTTCCCCGGCACCCATTCCCTCAATTTACATTTCTTATATCCGGACAAAGAAATTATCTTAGAAACAGACCCTAGTAACCG
>MHDQ01000166.1 GCA_001803565.1 Nitrospinae bacterium RIFCSPLOWO2_12_FULL_45_22
TTTACAAAGGAACAAGGATTACAACGTGAAATATTTATCAGATACCTCTTTAGTGCCTTAACCGATAGTGACTGGCTTTCTACAGAAGAACATTTTGAACAAGATACATTTAAGATGCGCATCGGAGCTTCCTTACCGATAGACGTTATGATCAACAAATTAGAAGAGGAATTCTCTAAAAAATCCAAAGAAGGTGAAATCAATCAATTGCGCAATGATGCCCGCAATCAAGCGCTTCAGAAAGCGGATATGCCATGCGGGTTTTATTCGTTATCCTTGCCGACCGGGATGGGTAAAACACTCACATCTATGGCGTGGGCGTTACGACACGCAAAAAAGAATGATTTGAAACGGATAATAATTGTCCTCCCTTATATAAACATCATAGACCAGACCGCCCAGGTTTTGAAAAATATTTTCGGTGAAGAATGGGTGCTTGAGCACCATTCCAGTTACAATGAGGACGCACTTGATAGTCGGGATGAGTCGGAGAATTGTTCCCCTATTCAGGAACGAAAGAAATTGGCATGTGAAAATTGGGACTATCCTATTATAGTGACGACCACTGTTCAGTTTTTTGAATCGTTATTCAGTAACAGGCCATCACAATGCAGGAAGGTTCATAATATAGCTGAATCTGTGGTGATATTTGATGAGGTTCAGACTACCCCCAAGGAAGTGATACTGCCTACGCTACGAATGTTAGAAGATGTTCAGACCGTTATGAAGACGTCTTTTTTGTTTTGCACGGCAACACAGCCTGCTTTTGAGAAGAGACTGGGGTTTGACGGCATAGAAAATATTCGTCCTTTAATTGATGATCCCTCTGAGCTTTACGAGAAAACAAAGCGTGTTGACTATCGCTTATTGAACGATTTAAAGCCGATTGATTACAGCGGACTGCTTGAGGCTGTAATACAGACAGGAGACTCAACGCTTGTCATATTCAACACGAAGAAAGCCGTATTGGAGTTTTATAATTGCACCAGCAAACTTGGAGATTGGGAAAAGAAATATCATTTATCAACGGCAATGTGTCCATCGCATCGAAAAGGTGTAATCAAAAATATCAGGTATGATCTGGAAGCAAAGAAAAAAATATTGGTGGTTTCTACACAGCTTATTGAAGCAGGTGTTGATTTTGATTTTCCGGTTGTGTTCCGCGCTATGGCGCCGCTTGAGGCGGTTATTCAATCCGCAGGTCGTTGCAATCGTGAAGGCAATTTGGGTGCACTGGGTGGAAAAGTATTTCTATTTAAATTGCAGGACGGTGGTATGCCAGACAAGACTTATGCTGCCTGTGCAGGACATGCGGAGGATATGATTAAACGAGACATAGCTCAATTACACGGGCATACGATATTCAATGAATACTATGCTCAAGTAATACAGCTCTATATTGACCCGGATAAATACAACATCAACGAAGCACGCAAGAGGTTTGATTTTGAAACTGTAAACGGAGCTTATCACATAATAGAGACTGCTACTGAGGGTTTATATGTTTATAACTACAGCGATGAGAGCCGCCAGTTGTTACATTCGCTCGAATACAAAGAGTTTTTATCAAGGGATGATTACCGGAAAATGCAGTCGTATACCGTACAGGTATACAAGCATTTTATTATTCAGAATAGTCAGATGTGCAAAACAATGGATCAGGGATTTATGGTATGGTACGGGAATTATGATCCTCAAACGGGTATTTCAGTTGCGCCAATAGAGGCGGATAAATTGGTCGTATAATCAGGAGGTGTATATGCTCAATGATCGAATAGTAAGAGTTAAGGTAAAGTGCGATTTCGCGTGTTTTACAAGGCCGGATCTGAAGGTTGAGCGCATGACGTATCCTTGCATGACGCCATCGGCGGCACGGGGCATTCTTGACTCGATTCTGTGGAAGCCGGAGTTTCAGTGGTATGTAAGGCGGATACTGATTCTAAACCCCATTCGCTTTTGTACGATTAAGCGTAATGAGATAAATTCAAAACAAGGCCGAAGTCCTATCATAATTGAAGAAAAGCGCGCTCAACGTAATAGCGTGGTTTTAAGGAATGTAGCTTATATCATTGAAGCGTCAATTTATATGAAACAATCCGATAAAGCTAAACTGGAAAAGTATGTTGGAATGAATGTTAAGCATGAAGGAATGTTTCCCCGCCGCGTTAAAAAAGGGCAATGCTGGCGCAGGCCATATCTTGGCGTGCGGGAGTTTTCCGCTGAATTTATGGAGCCGGATGAAACTGACGAACCAATTAAAGAAACAATTCCCATCGGTAGCATGTTATTTGACATATTCTATGACCAAAACGGAAAGCCGGAGCCGTTGTTCTTCCATGATGTCGCAATACGCAACGGTGTATTGAACTGCGAAGTTCCTGAAAATGACAAAATGATGCAGTCGAGCCATTTTCAGCCGGCAATTGACAGTGAAGTTTCTTCTGCAATCTATGAATTCAACCAGCAGGAAGAAAAGGAGGCGGCGCTATGATTAAGGAATTGAGCGACTTAGGGAAAACGCTTCGGGGTCAAAAAAACGAAAATGACTGGGTTCATGATGCGCTTAAAGAAGAAACTATTTCTTTAGTGCTTACAATTAAACCTGATGGCAGTTTTGTTTCTTTACAGAGTATCGAAAAGAAAAAAACTATGGCTGAGGCTGTGCAAAGAACCAGTGGGAAAGAGGCGCGGTTGTTGATAGACAATTGTGGTTACGTATTGGGCGTTTATGATTGTGAGAGCAATGCCTTTAAAAAGAAAGCCAAGGAAAAGGGCGAACAGAAAGCTCATGATATTTTCAAAAAAGATGTATCTGAAAAATTGGCTTTATTTTTAGAGCGATTGAATGAAACTGCTGAGTTGGAAGAACTGATACCTGTATTGAAGTTTTATAAAGATAGCAAACAAAAAGGCATTGATATTGTTAATCAAGAGTATTTCTTAAAAAATATTTCCAAAAAGGATCGGGGCGGGAATATAGCCTTATTAGTGTCAGGCAAATATAAATATGTCCATGAATACGACTCGGTTTATCGCGGAATAATTGATGCTTATGAGCGCAAACAGCAGGAGATCACATCAAGTGTTAGAAAAAAATGCGCTATTTGTGCAGGAGAACAATTCCCAGTCGGCGATTTTACTCATTTCCCAATTAAAGGAGTCCCGGGAGATAAAGAGCCCGCCGGGGGGCGTAAATTGATTTCTTATAACGGTGACAACAATCCGTTTGAATCTTATGGAATGGTCGGTAATGAAAATAGCATGATTTGCACAAATTGCGCTAAAACTTATGTAGAGGGGCTGAATTGGCTCCTCTCATCGGGGACAAAGATAAAAAACAAAAAGAATAAAGACGACATAGTCTATACAAATCGTTGGCCTCGTAAAAGGTCAGCAAGTTTTGGCGTGGATACTGCAATGGTCTTTTGGACTCGTGAGAACGAAAAAGTGGATGAAATAGACTACCTGGAAGCGCCTAACCCTGCCGATATCGCAAGGCTGATTGAATCTGTGGCATCTGGTACCGAAAGGGATAGCCGCCATATTGAATCTGACCAGTTTTATTCGTGCGCGCTTTCCGGTTCTGCGGCCCGTATAGCGGTACGGGATTGGATTGAGACCAGTTTACTTGATTTTAAAAAATCAATCGCTAAATGGTTTCGGGATATTGCCATTGACGAATATGATGGAGATTTAAAGAAGACCCAAACACGTTATTCCCGACTCTATGACCTGGCGAGAAGCTGTCAGAGAAAAAACAGCGATAATAGCTATGACAAAGATGATACATCATGGGTGAGAGTTGCTACGTATCTATGGAATGCAGCACTGAAAAATGTCTCGCCACCATTATGGATGTTAACAAAAGTGCTCCAACGGGCGCGTTTGGATAAATATGGCGTTACCGCAGATAGAGCAGCCTTGATTAAACTGATTTTAAACCGACATAAGAAAGGAGGTGATTTTGTGATTACAGAGAAGATTGAACAGGGGAATAGGCCGGTGGCCTATGTTTGTGGGCAGATTTTTGCAAAACTGGAGAGCATCCAGTATGCCGCATTAGGGGACATAAATGCTGGAATACGGGAGAGGTATTTTACCTACGCGATGACCTCGCCTGCTGCCGCGTTCGGGCGGTTGTTCGATTTGGGTTCAAAGCATTATAAAAAAATCAAAAATGAAAAACCCGGGCTTGCTATTACTCTGGACAAGGGGCTTCAGGACTTGGTGAAAGATATAGATATTAATAAATTGCCTGCGACTTTTTCTTTAGAAGAAAAAGGACAGTTTGCTATCGGATATTACCACCAAAGACAGTCGCAATTTAGCGGCAGTAAATAAAACCTAAAGAGGAGGCATAAAATGAGTGATGTAATCAAGAATCGGTATGATTTTGTATTTCTGTTTGATGTAAAAGACGGCAATCCTAATGGCGACCCAGATCAGGTAAATTTACCCAGAGCCGATGCCGAAGATCAGCATGGTTTGGTTACCGATGTGTGTATTAAAAGGAAGGTCAGGAATTATGTCATGCTAGAAAAGGAGCTTAAGTCGCCCTTCGACATATTCATCAGACAAGAGCAGGTTTTGAATAAGATTATTGATGCTGCTTCTGGTGAGAATATACAGCAGCGTCAAGAGGGGTTATGTAATAATTACTTTGATATTAGGACATTCGGAGCTGTGTTATCGACAGGGGATAAAGGCGCTGGAACTGTTCGAGGTCCGGTGCAGTTTACCTTTGCCCGTTCAGAAGATCGCATATATCAGGCGGAACACTCTATAACACGTTGTGCTGTAACTACAGAAGAAGATGCTAAAAAACAGGAAAGCAGGGAATACGCTTCAACATTTGGACGGAAATCTACTGTACCATATGCTCTTTACAGAATGCATGGTTTTATCTCGGCTATTGATGCTAGAAAAACAAAATTCTCTGAAGTGGATCTCACGTTATTATGGAAATCATTAATCAATGCCTTTGAAAATGATCGGGCTGCCGCACGAGGAGAAATGAACCCAAGAAAGCTGGTCATTTTCAAACATTCAAGTCATTTGGGGAATGAACTGTCAGGCAGATTGTTTGAGCGTGTGAAAGTGACAAAGAACTCGGAACTGCCGAGAGGGAAAAATGATTATACGATTTCTGTTGATAGGCAGAATCTCCCATCTGATGATAAGAAGAAGGCATTAATTGAAATTAAAGAGTGGCCGGAAGAAACTATATTCTGAGGTAATCACCACATGACCGACCCAAAAGAATTCCCGCAGCTCATCCCGCCGCACGGCGGGTATCGGGAACTACAGTCTTACCGAATGTCGGAGATTGTTTTTGACGCTACGATAGTATTTTGCAACCGGTTCATTGATCGCCGCTCCCGCACCCATGACCAGATGGTGCAGGCGGCACGCAGCGGCAAACAGAACATCGCCGAAGGTAGCATGGCCTCAGGCACGTC
>MHDQ01000167.1 GCA_001803565.1 Nitrospinae bacterium RIFCSPLOWO2_12_FULL_45_22
CACGGAATAGGTAAAAAGGAAATCAAGCGTAAACGCTACGTGGATTAGAGCCATGAAAAAGAAGACAGACAATACAAAGCAGAAGTTCGTCGTCTGCATCAACAATAGCGAGTACCCTGCTTCGTTGGAGCTGCACAAAATATATTGCGTTTTGCCCGATGAAGAAGCGGCTCAGGATGGAGATGTTCGCATCATAGATGAGAGTGGGGAGGATTACCTTTACCCGGCGGAATGGTTTGTCCACATAGATGTCCCGCACGAGGTAGAAGCTTCTCTGCTCCAAGCCTCTTAACCGAAGTTTTGCAGCAGATAACGCGCTGCACCTGATTGTTACCCGCCCCATCGGTGTCGAGTGAGGTTGAACGTTATACTGCTATCTAAGGTATAGATTTCCGCTAGTAACCAATACCATTTATAGTCCCTCATAAAATGAAGATTACTACGAGAAATGTTAACAGGGAGTCAGTAGGTGGGTGTTTAGCCTTTATTTATGGGGCTTTTGGGGGAGGGATAAAACTTTTTTCTCGTGCGGTATAGTAAAAAGGGTACGGCTGTAATAAGTTAAGTTCCAGGAGAGCAATGAACTTTGCCCGGTTCCCCCTCGCTACCTTCTATCTTGAACTCTACGGGCAGAAAATGTTTTACTACCCAGATAGTTGTCAGTAGATGCTGGCTGATGCGGCAGGTAAAGAAGCTAGAATGGCCCTGGGCTACGGCCATAGGCAGGATGAGCTGATCAGCCAGATGTTCGTCTATAGCTGCGCCAGTATCGAGATAGTAGAGGAGCTGATCCACGGCCTCATCGGCTACTTTTTCTGCCCGCTTACCCCGTTCTCCTAAGGCCGAGAAGCCCGCTATTCCCTTCTCTAATTCTGGCATGAGGAAGATAAAGCTGCCTTGATCAAGGCTCTCGGGAGACATAATATCTATCTTTACCGGGACTTTCAGGTGCTTGAGGCGTTCCTTAGCTTGTTGGGCTTGACGCTGTGCCACATGCTCGGGCAAATTTGAGGCGGCCGATATCCCTTTGATGCCCTTCAGTTTACCCCGCTCCATCCATGAGATAGGCCCTAGTTTACTAATAGGTTCTACCTGTAATATAGCCTCTCCTAAACCCTGAGGATACCAGCCCCAGCGATGTAATTCGAGGCTACCACGATAACCCATAAGAGAGAGGGCGGGGAGAAATACCTCTTTTAGGTAATGGAAAGGGGGGCTCCAGGCCACATGGGTCCCACCCCTCAGGGTCACTTTGGTAGGGATTTGAGCAAAGGCCAGTGGCAAAAAGATTGCCTGGAATAGTAGAGTAATTGATCCGGCACTCTTTCTCTCCTCGGCTATATCAAAGATATATTCGCCACCATCCAGGGTAGTAGGGACGAATTGCAGATAGGGAGATTCCATTCGATCACCCAGGAGTTGGGCCTCGGTAATAAGATATAGCGAGCGGACTGCGGCTAAGTGTTGCGGCCTTAGCCCTGCTTTACTCCTCCGGGCCCGGATATTATTAATCTCGACCGGCTTTTGCAGTAGAGAAGATAAAGCCAGGGCGGTGCGCAGAATCTGTCCCCCACCTTCTCCATAGCTGCCATCTATCTGGATCATTAGCTATCAGCGCTCGCTACTTTAGGCCATCCTTCTTCACCTATTAGAGGGACAAATATGCAGCCTACTATTTCGCGCTGGATAGGCCGCCCTTTTGATATGATGACCTCGGTTAAGACCTGATTGAAGCGATCACCAATAGGTATTACCAGTCTCCCTCCCTCATCCAGTTGTTCTATTAGTTGAGGAGGGATTCTGGGGGCTCCGGCTGAAACCAATATAGCCTGAAAAGGGGCTTGTTCCGGATAGCCCACGGTCCCATTGGCAATGAGTACTTTTAAGTTGTTATACCCCAACTCTTCTAGTATCTTTTTAGCCCTTAGGGCTAATGAAGGTAAACGCTCTATGGTATAAACCTGAGCTGCCAGCTTGCTCAGCACAGCCGCCTGATAGCCCGAACCAGCACCTACCTCTAAGACCTTCTCGTCACCTTGCAGATTAAGGGACTGGGCCATAATAGCTACCATAAAAGGTTGCGAGATAGTCTGTCCTTCGCCGATAGGCAGGGGAGTATCTTGATAGGCCATGGACTCATATTCTTTTAAGACGAATTTATGCCGGGGTACCTCTTCCATAACCTTCAGCACCCGTTCATCAGAGATACCCTTCCCCCGTAGTTGTACCCGGATCATCTCCCGTCTCTCTTTCTCGTATCCATATTCGTCGCCCATTATATCATCCCTTGATAACGGCTATAGGATAGATTTTTGCCACCTTACGGCTAATACCGGCATTATGGGCTATATCTACCACCTGGGTAACATCTTTGTATGCCTCAGGTATCTCTTCTACCAGGGTATCTTTACTGGCTGCCCTTACCAGTATACCTTGATCAGCTAATTCGCGCACTATAGCGCGGCCTTTAGCGGCCTTTTTTGCCTGGTGGCGGCTGAGGAGGCGGCCCGCACCATGGCAGGTACTACCAAAGGTCTCTTCCATAGCCCTCTGGGTACCGACCAATACATACGAACAAGTACCCATATCGCCTGGAATTAATACTGGCTGACCAATAGCACGGTAGTCTTCGGGTATCTCCGGATGATCTGGCGGGAAGGCCCTGGTAGCCCCTTTCCGATGTACCCAGAGCCGTTTCTTTTTACCTTGAATATCATAAGTCTCTAGCTTGGCGATATTATGACAAACATCATAGACCAGCTCGAGGCCCAAATCTCTTGGCCCACGCCTTAGGACTTCTTCAAAGCTCTGACGTACCCAGTGGGTGATAATCTGGCGATTAGCAAAGGCATAGTTGGCGGCACAGGCCATAGCGGCTAAATAGTCCTTTCCTTCGGGTGATTTAGCCGGGGCACAGCACAGTTGTCGGTCCGGCAGCTCTATCCCATATTTATGGGAAGCGTCCAACATCACCTTGATAAAATCATCGCATATCTGATACCCTAGACCGCGGGAGCCCGTATGGATCATAACGGTAATCTTGCCTGGGGCAAGGTTCATGCTATCGGCTGCTCGTTGGTCATAGACCTCTGCGACATAGCCTATCTCCACAAAATGATTACCCGATCCCAGGGTGCCCAGTTGAGTCCGCCCTCTTTCTAATGCCTTTTGTGAGGCTATATCCGGGTATGCCCCCGGGATAGTACCTTGATTTTCTATATGCTCTAAATCGCGTTGCGTACCAAAGCCCTGGCTTACAGCCCATAAAGCCCCTTTTTCTAAAACTCTTCGTTCATCTGCCGGGCCCAGCTTAAGGTCTTTACGCCTGGAGCCTACCCCGGATGGAATATTGACAAACAAGCTATCCAATAACTGCTGAAGCTTATCCTGGATATCTAACCGGGTAAGATGGGAGGAAAGGAGCCGCACCCCACAATTAATATCGTATCCTACACCACCAGGCGATATGATCCCCTCCTCTTCATCAAAAGCAGCTACCCCACCGATAGGGAAACCGTAGCCCGAATGGATATCGGGCATAGCCAGCGAGCGAGAGATGATCCCGGGCAGATGGGCTACATTAGCCACTTGCTGCAAGCTATCCTCTTGCCTGATTTTATCCAACATCTCTTCTGCTACATATATCAAACCATCGGTCCTCATCTTTCCTTCTCGGGGGATAAGCCAGCGATAGTCATCCAATTTTTGTAATTTTAAGTCTCGTCTTTCCACGACATTACACCTCTTTCTACAGGTCAAAAATTATGCGGGCTTGCCAGCCCTTTTCTCCTTCCGCCACTTTCATCTGGTGATAAGTAGCGGCTTTTATGATGGTATTAATAATGTGCCTCTCCTGGTCAAATGGCTCACCATGGCCCAGGGCCTTTAATCCATTATTACTTAACTCAAGCATCCTCAGCTCATGAAACAACAAACCCCTGGTATCAAAGAGATAAAGGAGTTCTCCTAGCCAATTAACCATCAACTGCTCTAAGTCCTGGCCTTCTACCAGGATCTCTTTTTCCTCCCGGGTTTGTACCCGCGATAGGTCAGTGATTATATCAAAAAAGGCCAGGCCCGCATGACAGAAGAGCTGCGCCAGATCATTACCCCAGACAATAATCCCTAAATCACCAGTATGATCCACCAGTTGATAATAATCTTTTATATTGACAACCAAAGGCATCCGCTCCATGCAAGAATTCCAAACAGGGATATACAGGATGAACAGGATTTTTTATCCATGTAGTCTCCTATATTCAAGCTTAGGATTCCCAAAGTTGATCAACAAACCGACTTCTAATCCTGTAGCCTTGAGATAATTGATCAGTTGAGCCTTGTACTCCGGAGCAAGCTTTGTTACCGCTTTAAGCTCCAATATGACAATATCTTCCACCAATATATCGGCAGAAAACTCTCCCACCGGTATCCCTCGAAACTTTACGGTTAGAGGAACCTGGGATTGTGCCTTCAAACCTTTGTCTCTCAAAGCAATAAGCAGGGCCTTTTCATACACAGATTCCAGAAAACCAGCCCCCAGTTCATTGCTGACCTCAAAGCAGGCTTCCAGAACCTTTGCAGTTAATGCTTCATGCAACATCGCTCTGTCCCTATCCTGTCTATCCTGCTTATCCCTGTTGATAGACTTCCCTATAGCGACCATAGGCCGGGGATAGCAGTATGGCAGGAGGGGCATTTACCCTCCTGCATAACATTTTCCTGGACCTGGAATCCCCAGCGGTCTATTAACTTTTTATGGCAATTATAGCAGTAAGTATCTTCGTTTTCATCCCCCGGTATATTACCACTGTATACGTACCTTAGTCCTATCCTGCGCCCTATCTCGCCAGCCCGATGGATACTTTCGACTGAAGTCCGAGGACGATCGGTCATCTTATAGGTCGGATAAAAAGCGCTTATATGCCAGGGTATATCAGGAGATACGCTCAGGATAAAACGGGCTAGCTCTTCTAACTCGCTCTCAGAATCGTTATGGCCCGGAATTAATAGCGTCGTGACCTCCACCCATATGCCCAGTTCGTGCATCAGCCGGATAGTATCCAGCACAGGCTGGAGTCGGGCACCGCATACCTGGCGATATCTTTGGTCATCAAACCCCTTAAGGTCTACATTAGCCGCATCCAGATAAGGATTAATCAGTTGTAATGCCTCCGCAGTCATGTAGCCATTAGTGACAAAGTTGTTTCTCAGGCCTTTGCTATGGGCCAGCCTGGCGGTATCCAGGGCCAGTTCAAAAAAGATAGTCGGTTCAGTATAGGTATAAGATATATTGGTACAACGATACCGGGTGGCCGTATTAACGATCTCATCCGGGGAAAGTTTCTGGCCATTGATACGGCCCTGCTCATCCCCCGGCATCTGTGAGATCTGATAATTCTGGCAGTTCCGGCAGCGGAAGTTACAACCCACAGTAGCGATAGATAAAGATAAGGTGCCGGGTAG
>MHDQ01000168.1 GCA_001803565.1 Nitrospinae bacterium RIFCSPLOWO2_12_FULL_45_22
TGGAGGCCAGGGCTACTTAAAGGTTGATCCCAACTTTACCATTATCTTCACCAGTAATCCCGAAGAGTATGCCGGGGTATTCCGTAGTCAGGATGCCCTACGGGACCGAATGGTAACTTTAGATCTGGACCACTTTGACAAAGAGACAGAGTTAGCCATTACCCAGGCAAAGTCCGGGATATCCGGCCCGGAGGCAGAAAAGATCGTCGCTATTGTGCGGACGTTGAGAGAATCAGGAGAGTATGAATTTGCCCCCACTATCCGGGCCTGCATAATGATAGCCAAGACATTAAAGGTCAGGAACGGGTCGGTTGACTCCGGCAATAAGATTTTAAGGGAGACCTGCCTGGATGTCCTGGCCTCAGAGGCCAGCCGAATGGGCAACAAGGCCAGCCGGGCAAAGATTGAATTGGTAATAAACAAACTGATTAAAAAATACTGTTAGGAAGAGGGGTTATCTTAATGGCATTAATGCGGGTTTTTTCCAAGGTGGATGCAGACGGTCGAATTATCATTCCCCGTAATGTTAGATGGGAAATAGGTATAGAGAAGGGACAGTTAGTCGAGATAAAGGTCTCCGGTACTAATAAAGCCCAGTACATAGTTATCCACAAGCGCAAGCAAGCAAGATAAATAATTAGGGCATTAGGTTATTGGGTCATTGGGTTATTTGTTGTGCTGATGGCCTAATGACCTGGTAACGCAATTACCTTTGGAGGAAGGGTTAAAACCTATGAGTCAAAAAATAGCCGGTCTACTTGATATAAAAACCAGTCAAAAGGCAAAGATTCCGTCAAAGTCCAGGGGTGGGGGACAGGAATACCTTGACCTATACCTGACGATTAAAGAAAAGGAGCGGTTAAAAAACTATAATTCTGTAATAGGTAACTGCGTGAACCAGACCCAGGCTAAGTTACAAGAATTAGACCGCAAGCTAGAGAATCTGGAAGAATCTCTACTAAAAAAAAATGAACACGCCATCAGCCAGGGAATGGCGAAAAAAGCGATAGCGAAAAAACCGGTGAAAACAATGGTTTTGGATTACTAAGAGGGGGGTAAACTTGTCAGAGGAGATCGTTCTTAGGGTCTCAGAGGCAAAGAGCCGGGATGTGGGTCGAGGAATAGCCAGGATAGACCCAGCGGATATGGAAATAATTGGCGCCTCAATAGGAGACATAATCGAGATCAAGGGCAAACGGGGAACCGTAGCCAAACTTATGCCCGCATATCCCGAAGATCGAGGAAAGGATATTATCCAGATGGATGGCCTGATCCGGGAAAATGCCCAGATTAGTCTGGATGAGAAGGTATCTATCAGGCTAACGACTTCTAACCCGGCTGAAAGGATAGTCTTGTCTCCTCTGACAGTGATGAGGACTATCCGGGGTGAGAGGGATATAAAATATATTGGCCGGCTATTAGAAGGAATGCCTTTAGCGGCAGGAGATCGGATAAGGGCTACCCTGTTTGGGGCCCGGGGTCAGGATTTTACTGTCATCTCCACTGTGCCTAAAGGCCCAGTATTAATATCTTCCCACACTAATATAAGCATAAAAGAAGAGGAGACATCAAAGGAGGGGGGACTCAAGATATCCTATGAAGATATTGGGGGATTGAGTAAAGAGATCCAGAGGATCCGGGAGATGATCGAGCTCCCCCTGAAATATCCCCAGGTCTTTGAGCGGCTGGGTATTGAGCCGCCCAAAGGGGTATTACTCCACGGCCCCCCTGGATGCGGTAAGACTCTTATTGCCCGGGCGGTGGCTAATGAGACCGAGGCCTATTTCACCCAATTGAGTGGCCCGGAAATCATGCATAAGTTTTATGGCGAGAGTGAGGCCCATCTGCGGGGAATATTTGAAGAGGCCAGCCGCCATGCCCCAGCCATTGTCTTTCTGGATGAGATAGACGCTATTGCTCCCAAACGGGAAGAGATGGGTGGGGAGCGTCAACTGGAACGGCGGGTGGTGGCCCAGCTCCTGGCCCTGATGGATGGAATGAACTCCCGCGGCCAGGTCATCGTCATTGGGGCTACCAATATCCCGGATGTATTGGACCCGGCCTTAAGGCGCCCGGGCCGATTTGATCGGGAGATTGCTATCAGTGTCCCTGATAAAAATGGGAGGATGGAGATCCTCCAGATTCATACCCGGGGGATGCCCCTCTCTGAGGAAGTAGACCTGGAAAAGTTAGCGGAGATTACCCATGGATTTGTGGGGGCAGACCTGGAGGCCCTATGCCGAGAAGCCGCTATGGTAGCCTTACGAAAGATTATGCCTAAAATTGAGTTCGATACCGACTATATTCCTTACGAAACGCTGATGGAGCTTCAGGTCACCATGGATAATTTTCTGGAGGCCCTTAAGGATGTTGAGCCCTCGGCCATAAGAGAGGTATTTACTGAAATCCCTGACGTGAAATGGGATGAGGTAGGGGGTCTGGTCGATATAAAGAGGCTCTTGAAAGAGACCATTGAGTGGCCGCTCAAATATGCCAAATTATTTGAGTACGCAAGCACCAAACCACCCAAGGGATTATTGTTATATGGCCCGCCTGGTACGGGAAAGACCTTGCTGGCCAAGGCCGTAGCCAGTGAAAGCGAGGTAAATTTTATCTCTATAAAAGGGCCAGCTCTGATGTCCAAGTATGTGGGAGAGAGCGAGAGGGGAGTCAGGGAGGTATTCAAAAAGGCCAGGCAGGCATCACCCTGCATTGTATTTTTTGATGAGATAGATGCCCTGGCCCCTATTAGGGGGAGGGGAGACTCTCAAGCAACCGAACGCGTAATCTCCCAACTCCTTACTGAGCTGGACGGGATAGAGGAGCTTAAGGGAGTGGTCATCCTGGCTGCTACTAACAGGCTGGATATTGTTGACCCGGCTTTATTACGTCCCGGGAGGTTCGATTTTCTCCTGGAGCTGCCTATCCCTGATGAATCTAGCAGATTAGAGATATTTAAGGTTCATACCAGGTGGAAGCCTCTGTCCGAGGACGTTGATCTGGGGGGCCTGTCCAGGGAGGAAACATCGGGTTTAGTAGGTGCGGATATAGAGTCTATTTGCCGGAAAGCTGCTATGTCAGCCATAAGGGAGTTTATAGAAAGTAAAACGGATAAAGATATCCAGGATTGCTCTCACTTCAAAATATCAAATAAGCACTTTAAGGAGGCCCTAAAAGAGCATACTAAATCTATAGCATAGGAATTTCCATCTTGGACACAGATGAACACAGATTTCAATGCAAAATGCAAAATTAGCAATTAGCATTTCAAAATCAATTCCTTCTTGTTAATTGCTAATTTTTAATTGTTAATTTTGCAATGAAGGCCAAAAGTGTCCCGTGTTTCATCTGTGTGAATCTGTGAAAATCTGTGTCCTAATTAATTTAGGGAGGTAGAGGGATGAAATATGGGCGCTATATCTATGGGGTAATCAATACCAATGAAAAGATAGACTTTGGCGTGAGGGGGATTGGTGAGCATAAAGCCGAAGTCTATACCATTACCCATAATGATATTGCTGCGGTCGTTAGCCCTTTTCCCACTGTTCCCTTTAATTCTTTACCCAAAGAGACGATCCTCCTTTATCTAGCTATATACCAGTCAGTCATTGAGGAAGTGATGAAAAGCTATTATATCATCCCATTAAAATTTGGGACTGTGGCCGTAGATGAAGAGGAGGCAAGGGACATATTGGAGCAGGGCTATCCCTGCTTTAAAACGGCCCTCCATACTATGGCAGGCAAAATAGAACTGGATGTTGTGGCCTTATGGAGCCAGTTGAATGAGATCTTACAAGAAATTGGCAGGAAGGAAGAAATCAAGAGGGTTAAAGAGGAGAGAGCGGCCAACCCCTTTCATCAGGCCTATGAAGACATGATAAAGGTGGGTCAGATGGTTAAAGCAGCCCTAGACGAACAACGCAGCCGGACCAATCTGGAAATAGTAACGGCCTTAAAGGAGTGTGCTACTGACTTTCGCAGTCACGACCTCCTGGATGATTCTATGATAATGAATGCTGCCTTCCTGCTAGATACAGATAAAGAGAGGGTATTTGAGCAGGAGGTTCACGAGTTAAACGCAAGATATGCCGAGCGAATAAACTTTAGGGTAGTAGGGCCCCTGCCGCCTTATAGCTTCAGTACCCTGGAAATAAAAAAGCTTGGATTTGAGGTCATAAATGAGGCCAGGAAGACCTTAGGGTTGGGGGAAGAGGCTACTCTCTCTGAAATAAAGAGGGCCTATCGGCAGTTGACCCAAAATTACCATCCAGATAAACATCCGGGTAATTTAGAAGTCACTAAACAATTTGGACAGATTAATAAGGCCTACAAAATCCTGATGGATTGCGTTCAGAGTGACTACTGCTCATTTATAAGGCCAGTGGGCAAAGAGGTCCTGCTAGTAGGACTCGTAGATCGTCCGGATATCAGCCCGGATCAACCAGTAAGCTCAAGCAGGACTATGTGAAAGGGTCTGATGAGGAAATTACTCTATGTGCCCATTATTCATACTGCACCCGATTTAGGAAGTATTGCGCCATTGATCGAGCAGAGAAGTAGCGAGATATGCGGAAAAGAGCGCTGGGATAAGCATAAAGAGACAGTCTACCTATTCTGGGATTCCCTAAGCCGATACTTTGACACGGTAAAAGCCCCTGAGCTTAAGATCTATCAGGACGGTTTAATGGCTTCTGGCGAGTTAGGCAGAAAGATCATAGAAGAAGGGGCTGCCAGGGGAAGCAAGAATCACCAAATTGTCCTTAAATTGATCCAGAGAGATGGGGAGATCAGGAAGACCGAGGACGTCTCTCTCCTTAAAAAAGAATATGATTACATCCTCAGATTAGCTCAAACTAAATCCCCTTTTGAAAAAGGGTTGGTCTATTTTGGATATAAGCGTGATAAGTATAGGCTGCTGGAGGAAAGGGATAAATTTGTGGCCAATACTATTAATGAAACCTTAAAAGAAGGAGAATTTGGGGTTCTTTTTATCGGGGTTTATCATGATGTGCTGCACCGGCTTGCCAGAGATATTATTGTCCGGGAAGTAAAAGAAAGGGAGAAGGTGAAGGCCTATTTTGAAGAACTCCTGCACGGAGGGGATGATGATAGATTTAACCAGCTTGCTGAGTATCTAGCCTCACCCGTGAGCAGTGAATCGTTTTGACATTGTCAAATTAGATAAATCCTAAATCCTAAACAAATTCAAATGACCAAAATTCAAAAGTATAAAAATGGTTTTGAGATTTGGATTTGGGATTTTGATATTGTTTAGGATTTAGTGCTTGGGATTTAGAATTTGGTCAGCCCGGTTGCTATCCAGTAAATGTGACATTGTCAAGCTATTTTGGCTAAGCAAAATCCCTGGAGAGGATATGGCCGGAGAAGGAAGATATATTTATTGCGTAATAGGGACGGATCAAGAGAGAAACTTTGGCCTTATGGGTATTGGCGGTCGGGGGGACGAGG
>MHDQ01000169.1 GCA_001803565.1 Nitrospinae bacterium RIFCSPLOWO2_12_FULL_45_22
ACCAGGGGTAGCAGGCCAATAAAAAAGACCATCGCTGCAACTGCGAGGGGATAAATTAACTCTGATGGCAAAAAAATTAGTGGGCTTTTATCTTTAGCAAAGATTGCTGCGCTCAGGCTGATCAATAAAGCGAGGAGCAGTGGCACCCAGAAATGATCCCTGGTCGCCAGGCCTACCCAACCCAGATACGTGGCTATCGTAACTAGAAAGGCATAACCCACTAAAGGCATAACCAGAATGGCATAGGCCCCATGGCGCCTGGGTAACAAGAGCCGGGTCAAGCCATAGCCGCTAAATACCAGGATCAGGAAGGATAAAGAACCCAGGCTAAAGATTTTTAATACCAGGATTAAAGTAGACATATACCTTTTGCTGCCTCAGTTAAGGATGTCAGACGAGATGCCTGACCTGTTTCCCATCTCGTTTGCCGCTTCGTAACTCCTTTCTCAACTACGCCCTAATTCACCCTTGTTAGGTTAGCATTTTACCAGATTTAAGACAAAAATATCTACCTTGGGATGGCCCTTTTAATAGAAATAAGAATAAAATAGCCTCTCAGGCCAGGCATAATAGATAGCCACCGCATCTCTGTACAGATATGCACTCATTGATATATTCCCGGTATACTCTCCCTTGTCCTCCATGAGAGAGGGAAAGAGAGGGCGCATCTTAGCCATAAGAGAAATCAGTTTCCTCCTCCTTTTTTTGTTGAACTTCCCAGGGAAAAAGTGTTACCCTATTTTCATCTGATTTTTATAATTTCTTTGTAGCCAAAACAGTGAGGGGTTACTATGGCAGAATGGATTCTATCTAGCGGTAATGAAGCCGCAGCCCGGGGGGCAATTCAAGCTGGCTGTAAATACTTCTTTGGCTATCCGATCACCCCACAAAATGAGATTGCAGAATTTTTGTCTGAGGAATTGCCTAAGATAGGAGGAGTTTATCTTCAGTCTGATGGCGAAGGAGCCGCAGCATATATGCTCTTCGGCGGGGCACTAACCGGACAAAGGGTAATGACAGCGACCTCAAGCCCTGGTTTTAGCCTGATGCACGAAGCAATCTCGCATATGGCTATGGTTGAGGCGCCAGCAGTAATCATTGAAGTTATGCGGCTGGGCCCAGGCGCAGGTACAGGGGGGCAACAAGGTCAGACAGATTACCGCCAGATGACTAAAGGTGGGGGCCATGGTGCTTACCGTAATATTGTCCTTGCCCCTTATACGGTCCAAGAAATCTTTGACTTCACCCAGTTGGCTTTCTATCTGGCCGATAAGTATCGTATCCTGGTAATAGTAGCTACAGATTTTATTTTAGGCCGGATGACTGAGAGGGTGAATCTCAGGTCACTCAATTTTCCTCCGCTGCCAGCTAAAGATTGGGCTCTAAAAGGTAAAGACCAAAAAGACGGGAAGAGCGATCATCATATGTCTGCACTGGTTTTCGGTGGGATTCCAGAGTTTTTTCAGCACCAGACGGAAAAACATCAACGAATCATAGAGGAAGAGACCAGGGTTGAAAACTATCAGGCTGAGAATGCCAGGCTTATCATCATTGCCTACGGCTCGACGGCCAGGGCAGCCCGCCGGGCTGTGAATATAGCACGGAAAAACGGACTTGAGGTGGGCTTACTCAGACCCATAACCTTATGGCCCTTTCCTAAGGAAGCAATTAAGAAAGCCGCTTCGAGGGCTGAGAAAGTTTTGGTAGTAGAAGATAGTCCAGGAGAGTTAGTAGAGGATGTGGAGGCCGCGGTTTTAGAGCAGGTTCCAGTCCATCTCCTTGGTATCTGGGCAAGACACCATTCAGGTCCCTCAGGTTTAATCTATCCCGAGCGAATATTTCAAGAGATCAAGGCACTGATATGAAAAAGGGAAAAAGATATGGATAGGCAGTTAATATATGGAAAACCCGGATTACTAACCGGGCCATCACTGCATCACTGCCCCGGGTGCCACTATGGGATTATTCTGGGCGTCTTATTCGAAGTTATTGAAGAGTTGGACATTGGGGGCCGCGCGATTGCGGTAACGGGTGGGGGCTGCACTGCTCGCTGGGCACGCTACCTGGATATCGATACTACCGGGGGGATTCATGGTCCCGGTCCGGCTATTGCCTCCGCCATTAAACGGATTTATCCTGAGAGCATAGTGTTTGTCGCCCAGGGTGATGGAGAGCAAGGGGCAATAGGTCTGGGTTACTTTATGAATTCAGCCCTACGGGCGGAAAAGATTACCATTATGGGCTTTAATAATGCCTGCTTTGGAACCACAGGCGGCCAGATGGCACCGACTACTTTGCTGGGGATGAAGACCTCTACCAGCCCCCTGGGCCGTAATCCCCAAACAGAAGGATTCCCTTTTCATGCGCCTGAGTTGATAGCTACCATAAAAGGGACGGCCTATGCGGCCCGCGTTAGTGTCCATACTTCCGCTAACCGCCAGCGGGCGAAAGCAGCCCTCAAGACCGCCTTTCAAAAGCAAATAGATGGTGTAGGCTTTAGTCTGGTGGAGTTTATTGCTGCCTGCCCTCCCAACTGGCATCTTAGCCCCGGGGATTGTCTGAAATTTATAGAGGAAAAAATGCTGGTGGAATTTCCCTTGGGGGATTTCAAGAACGTAGATACTATTGATTATTCTATGCCGGTCTTCTGACTTTGGTTTTATGTCAAAGCTAAAGAGTTACCAAAAGACCTTGTTAAAGAGGAAGAGGTTATGGAGAAGAAAGAATCGCTCCTTTTTCAGGTAACGATTACGGGATTGGGGGGGCAAGGTGCTTTGCTGTTTGGTCAGTTATTGGCTGAGGCCGGGGCAACAAGGTTTAAGAATGTAAGTTTTTTTCCCCAATATGCCACCGTGATGCGGGGCGGCGAGAGTGAATGTACCGTGACTCTTTCCGAAGAAGAGATAGATTCTCCCCTCGTGTTCGAACCGCAAACAGCCGTGGTTATGGCGGCTCCCCAGTTGAAACAGTTTGAAAAGAGGGTAGTGTCAGGAGGAATGATATTTATAGATAGTTCAGTAATTACAGAAAAGATAGAGAGAAGAGATGTTAAGGTTTTCTATCTTCCAGCGACCAGGGCAGCGACTGAACTGGGTGATACTCGAGTGGCCAATTTAGTCTTTCTGGGGGCATATTTAGCGGCTACTGAAGCCATCCCTATAGAAGCTGTAGAGGAGATATTAGATAAACGGTTCAAAGGCAGAATTAAAGAGACCTTACTGTCCTTAAATAAAAAAGCACTGAGAGCTGGGGCAAAACTGGTCATCGGGAAAAGGGAGGACTGAGAGCAATGGATTTTAAGGTAGTAATGACTATTGAATTTCCCGGCATACCTCCCGATGAGAATGCCTTTAGTCAGCTTGGAGCAATTTTTAGCAAGATACCGTGCCATTCCGAGGAGGAGATTATTACGGCTGCCCATGATGCCGATGCGGTGATTACTATAGCAACAGTCCAATCTTTTCCGCGCAGGGTGATAGAGAGATTGAATAAATGCCGGATAATAAGCAGTGTTGGAATCGGCTACGAGGGTATTGAGGTAAAAGCCGCTACCGAGCATGGTATCTTGGTAGTTAATACGCCTGATTATTGTTTAGAGGAGGTATCGGACCATACCATGGCCCTAATTCTTGCCTGTGCTCGGAAACTGTTACCGCAGGACCAGGCAGTAAGGGCAGGAAAATGGAATTCTTTAGAAAGACCAGAAATACGCTTCAAGATATGGCCCCCCATGTCCAGACTGAGGGGGCAAACCCTGGGACTGATTGGATTCGGTCGTATACCCCGTACCCTTGTGCCTAAAGCCAAAGGCTTTGGTTTAAGGGTCATTGCCTATGACCCTTATGTCCCATCCAGTATAGCTGAAGCCCATGGAGTCGGATCAGTAGATTTGTCCGACTTACTCCGCCAATCGGATTATCTCTCCATACATGCCGCCCTTACTCCTGAGACAAAGCATCTGCTTGGATTAGAACAATTCAAGCAAATGAAGCCTACTGCTTATCTGATTAATACTGCCCGGGGAGGGATTATAGATGAGCAAGCATTATATCTGGCCCTCTCGCAGGGCTATATTGCCGGAGCAGGGCTCGATGTATTAGACCCTGAACCTCCACAGCCTGATAATCCCCTATTAAAGCTGGACAATGTTGTCATTACTGCCCATGCGGCCCATTATTCTGACCAATCGGTTATAGAGTTGCGGCGGCGGCCAGTAGAAGAGGTAATTAGAGTATTAAAAGGTGAATGGCCCCTGGGGTTGGTTAATCCTGAAGCCAAAGAGAAATATCTCAGCAAATGGGGAAAGGGGTAAATTTTTATGTCTTGGTCTGGCTAGCAGCCATTGGCGGTTTTATAAGAATCCACCAATTCTAAAAAGGTATCTATTTGCCTCCTGGTTTGTTCCTCAGAATAAGTACGCACGTCCACGATGTCACTTTCCAGAAACATGACGGGCAGTTTTACATATTTCTGGATTAATTGCCGGTGATGGGTCTGGCCGATAGTGGTAGCCCGGCAAGTCATAACTTGATGCATTACAACACCATCGGCCTTATACTCATCAAGCCAATCCAGGATAAGCTGAACATGCGGGTTTCCGCAACCCTTCCGGGACCCCTCATACCGATATGTGAAGTGTCCAAATGCCCTATAAGCTAGCCGCTCCAGCGGATGAGTCACCAAGGGTGGGATATCTACCGACTCATAGGGGATATAGGCCGTTTCCCGGACAAAAACGGCACCCAGGGCCCCAAAATAATTGAACAGCTTCATGGTATGCCAGGGTGGTAATCCGCCACCCCAGAGCAGCCGATATTTTTCCTGGGGAACCACCCCTATTTTATTCTCTACGCGATATTTTAGTTCATCTCGCATCTCTCGATAAAAATCTCGGGCTTCCTGCGTACCTAACCAGAAGCGGCCCGGGACAAAGGTGCGGAAGTGATCTTCCGCCGGCATTGGGCAAGGGATAGCTTTGCGCAGCTGGTGACATTCTCGCCATAGCCGGTTTGTCTCCTCAGAGAGATCAATAATTTCATTTAATCGCTCCCAGTCCATCTTCTTCTTTGTTGCCTTTTCCAGAAAAGCGACCAGCCCCTTGATCTCCTCTACCTGATATTTTATATAATAATCCCTGATTTCCCCCAGCTCGGCATCTACCGGGGGAATAACTACATCTATATTGTATATGGGAGTATCTTTGTAGCGCCCCAGTGCTTGATACCACTTATACCGGGGATCACACATGGCACTACTGCCCAATAACATATCTGGTTCGGCCATCCCCCCATCAGGGGCATCGGCAGGTATCTCTTCTAATTCCCGTCTTAAGGCATCAAAGCCAATCCCTGTAGTAGCATAGCTGCAAAGAAACATAGAATAGCCTTCAGCATCTGCTTTAGCCAAAAAGCGGTCAGCGTCCCGTTTGGTAGCACAAAGCCCTCCATAGTTTTCGGTCCAGATCGGCGTTACATCCATTGCCCGGAGGATTTCATCATATTGGGACATGACCATACAATAGGCTACTGGCCTCCCCTGCTTTTTTGCCTCGTGGGCCCGGGCATACATCTCTTTTACCAGGGGACGGACTTTCTTAGCACATTCCAGGGATTTTGTCGCTGAGGTTGGCTCCTCTAATGACCCCATATCCTTTTCCTCCTTCAACCAATCAGATCAATAAATGTTCGGACCTGGGTCCTTAATCGTTCAGGGGCGGTTATCGCATAGTCTTCCTCAAGATATAAAATGGGCAGACCCATGGCCTCAAAATAGTCCTTCACATCAGGGACATCAAATCCATGGGTATCGCAGAACCTAATTATATACAGGATAACACCCTCCACTTTGAACTCAGTGGCATATTCTTTGAGATAACCAAACCTATTCTCCAGGTCTTCCGCATGGGTCCCTGTTCTGGGCTTATATGTACGAGGACAGGGGATCTTCATCAAATAATGACAAGCTAATGCCTCCAGTGGATCATCCCCTAACTCTACGTCATGCCAAAACTGTCTGGTGCCGGTGCAGAGGTCATCCATGACTATATCAGCACCACATTGCTCGATCAATTCAATAAAACCAGTATCATCGATTTCACTTCCGTAGATAAGAATCCTTGGCTTTTCTTCCCCGGGAAGCTCTTTCCGGGCAGCGACTTCCGGGATAATGCTCTTCAATAATTCATGATACTCTCTTGCTGGAAGGGTCATTCCGGCTATCAATATTTGGGTCGCTTCAACCCCGGAAAGCAGCGGTGGATTATGCCGACGAAACCGGTATAATTCCCTTAGTAAAGCCCTATTTTCATTATGCAGATGAATAGCCTGGACAAGGTTTTCAGGGGAAATCTCCTTTTGAGCATATCTCTCTAAACTCTGTTTAAATCTTTCCAGCTCCCTTTTGAAGAACTCTATAGAGGCAGTATGGGTCATATGAGGGACATCAATAAAATGAGAATAGGCTGGCTTAGCGTAATATTTCCAGATGTCATATATTCGCTGAACACTATCGCAGCTATGGGGCACCACCAAACCGTCGAGAAAATCATATTTACCCTTGACCGCTAGATCAAAGCAACTCCGGATGTAAGGACACATTAAGGTCTCTAGATAGGCATCGCCGCGGGTGACTTGCTCTTTTATATCCCCGGTAATTCTGCAGGGAACCAAATCGATAGCGGTCATCAATTCTATGGGAGGGAAGCAACAGAGATAGCCTATTATTTTTGATCCTGAAAGCCTTAAGTCTTCCGCCCTTCTGATTCTATTCTCATAAAGTTCTTTTACCCCGGCCAATCTCGATGCCATATCTTAAATCACTCCTTCTTTTCTTAGCTGGGTTATCTCTTCTTCAGAGTACTCACCCATTTCTCGGAGGACTTCGTTGGTATGTTCCCCTAGTTCCGGAGCCGGGAGCCTGATGGTAGCAGGAGTTCTACTGTACCGGACGGCAGAGCCCACCATTTTTATCTTACCGAGGACAGGGTGGTTAAAATCCGTTATATATTCATTCTCCACCACCTGAGGGTCAGAGGCTAAATCAGATACTTCTTGTATCTTCGCAAAAATAAAATCTCCTTTCTCTTGCAATATCTTTTCCCATTCTTCATAAGTCCTAGTCGCAAATGTTTTATCGAGGATGGAGATCAATTCCTGGCTATTCTCTTCCCGCTTGGTCATATTTTCGAAGCGGGAGTCTTTTTCCAGCTCTTCAATACCCAGAGCACGGCAGAAGTCGGCCCAGTACTTATCTGCTTGCAGATGCGCCAGGGCAATCCATCTACCATCTTTACACTGGTAATGATTCCATAAGGGATTGTCAGCTTGAGCCCTGGGCATTCGGGGTAATACCTTTCCCACCAGGAGACTTGCAGCTACATTAAGCCCTTGTAAGGTGACCATACTGCCTAAATGTGATACATCTACTTCTTGACCTATTCCCAAGCGTTCCCGGGCAAGGAGGGCTGCAAGCACACCATAGGCCAACATTATCGCGCCCATTTGGTCGGTAATGCCGCCCGCCATCCCCAGGGGCGGCATCTCAGGTTCTCCTATAGCCGTCATTATTCCTGACCTGGCCAACCCCTGATAATCCATAGCTGGCTTCTCGCTGTCAGGGCCTTTCAGACCATACCCAGAAGCTGTAGCATAGATAATCTTCGGATTATATTGCGATAGAGTGGCATAATCCATACCCAGTCTGGTAGCAACTCCTTTACGAAAGTTTTGCACAAACACATCTGCTTTCTTTACCAGTCGATAGATAATCTCTCTACCCTTCTCTTTCTTCAAGTCCAGGGCAAGACTCTTTTTATTGTGGTTATTGTATTCAAAATAGAAATTCCTTCCCCCAGCTAACAGGGTAGATATCCCTCTGGCCCTCTGTAATCCTCTACCAGGATCACCACCAGCCCTATCTTCTATCTTAATAACCTCGGCACCCAAATCCCCCAGCAATGCCGTAGCAACTGGCCCCTGCTGCCAGACTGTCCAATCAAGAATACGTATCCCTTCGAGTAGCATACTCATTGACCTTGACCTCCTTGTTTATGATAGATTAACCTAAATCAGGGATTATCCCTCGATAGCCAATCTTTCCCAATAATTCAGGGCTTTAAGGTTTTCATCAGCGATATTTGTCGGCGCAGAGGATATTATAGCATCTTTCAAGGCATCAATAGGGAACAACTGGTTTTTATTCAATACATACCCCAGGGCAACTAAGGCCAGGTTTTTTCTCCCCACCTCCTTTGCTTCAACCCAATCCTGAACCGGTATCCGGTATATACTATTTCTAAATTCAATATCCAGTTGATCTCTCAATGCATCATCAATGAATATCATGGTTTCATCTTTTATAGGCTTAAGTCTATCTCTTATTCGGTTAAGACCATCTCTGGAGATGATGATAACCAGGTCAGGAACTTCTATCCCGGTATATAATATGGGCTTGCTGTGGAGGATTATTTCTGCAACGGAATAACCGGTCATTATGGTTATAGGGTAATCATCTTTTTGAGCGGCGTATAACCCGGATAAGATAGCTGCTCTACTGAATATAGAAGCGGCGGACCTAACTTTCTGCCCAGCGCTACCGGCTAAGATTATTCTAACCTTCTCTTTTAAATTATTATGATATTTACGAATAAGCCCACCGGGAGCCTCTTTTTGTGGGGTAATGAAACTTTGCCTATCGGTTGGTGGGACTGCCCGCTCTCGGTGAGGGGTCTTCTTTATTATCCCCATAGGCATATTAAGTTTATCTGATAATACTATAAAGCTTTTGCGGTTTATAGGGTTGCGGCTTACATAATAAGCGGTACAAAACTCCCAGATATCTAATAGGGAGAGTCCCTTACAGGATATAGCCTCAGCGATAATACCCCCTAAGTTATCCTCAAATGCTGTGGCACGGGCAACAAAACTGGCTCCGTTCACTGCCACTGTAGCGCAAATGTCCATAGGCCTCTCTATACAGCCCGCAGGAGTAGAGGTAGTAAAGCTATCCGGGGGTGTGGTTACTGAATGCTCGCCACCAGTCATCCCAAAGTTGAAATTATTAAACACCAGGACAGTTAGGTCTACATTGCGCCTCGCAGCATTTATTAGATGATGACCACCAATACCACACCCGCCATCCCCTATAAGAACAATTACAGCAAGCCCTGGGTTGGCAAGCTTTATGCCAGTCGCATAGGTAATTGAGCGGCCATGTTGTCCATGGAAGGTATTGGTAGCAAAGTGATGATCAGATAATCCAACGCAGCCTATATCGGAGACTATAACAACTTTATTGGGAGGTAGGTTCAGGGTTTTTAGCGCTTCATCTAGTCTTTTTAGTATGATTCCGTGACTGCATCCGGGACAGAACTTAAATGGCAAGGTCTCTTTTATCAGATAATCCATGAGAATTCAGATCACCCAACTACATTCCTTAATGGAGTTCCGCTAAAATGTGTGAGGGTGGTATGAGGTTACCGTCTAAACGCTGTATTCCTATCAGCTCCCTCTGGGCTACAAATTTACTTATCTCGTGTAGGTATTGACCATTATTCAATTCAGGGACGATGACCTTTTTAATACCCTTTAATGCCAGAGATATATCCCTTTCTGGAACTGGCCATAGGGTATACAGGATAAGGTGAGAAACCTTTTTACCTTTTTTACGAGCTATCTCCACAGCCTCTTTTACCGACCTGGCAGTCATCCCATAGCTTATTATCAATATGTCAGCGCCTTGATCGCGATCAAGATGGGTCAGGGCGATCTTATTAACTGCCTTTTTAATCTTAGCATCTAAATGTCTGAGTTTCC
>MHDQ01000170.1 GCA_001803565.1 Nitrospinae bacterium RIFCSPLOWO2_12_FULL_45_22
GCCAGAAGGGGAAATTCCAGGGCATTACCGCCAGGATAATCCCTAAGGGATCAAAGCGCACATAGCTCTTGCCTGCCTCAGTCTCTATCAGCTCGTCTCTTAGAAAACCTTCTGCCTGCTCGGCATAGTAGTCACATACCCAGGCACATTTTTCTACTTCAGCAATGGATTGGGCAATAGGCTTGCCCATCTCCTCGGTCATAATTCTGCCGTAATGCTCCCCATTAGCCCTTAAGTGCTGCGCAGCCCTTTTCATTAAATGGCTACGCTCCGCAAAAGTAGTCTCTTCCCATTGCAGATAGGCCTCCCCGGTCTTTCTTATTAGGTCTCTTATTTCCGCTAAGGAAGGCTCCTCAAAGGTAGCGATTAATTTACCCGTGGCGGGATTAATAGACTGTAAGGCCATATTATTTCCTCCTGTTATTGTCACCAATTGCTATATCTAATAGATAAAGAAGTAGATAATTTCATAAAACATTATACCACATAAAGTATTGCGAGCTACATGGAGAAGCACCCAAAAGGATAACTAAAGAGGCCCTGGATTATCTCATGAGCTATTGCTGGCCGGGTAATGTCCGGGAGCTAGAGCATACCATCAGCCGGGCCATTATCCTCTCGGCAGGAAAGGGCCTGATCAGACTGAAAGACCTGGAGCTACCAGAAACCTTTCCAGAAAAGGTACTCAAGGAAGAAATCCTTCCCCTTCATATTCAAAAGAAATTGAAGGAGATAAACCTAAATACCCATCAGAGAGAAATCCTAAAACTAGCCCTGGGAAAAGGCCCGGTTACCAGCCTGCAGCTCAGTCAACTATTTAATGTCACCGAGCAACAGATCAGGAAAGACCTTAAACTCCTGCTAGAAAAGGACCTCTTAGAAAAAAACGGAACTACCAAAGGTACTTATTATATCCTAAGGAAATCCTAAAATATTCGCAACCAATAGGCAAATTTTCTAGCACCTTAAAAACCCGCTACTGACCAGGCTATTCACTTTATTCGGTACTTATTCGCAACCTATTCGCAACTTATTCGCTACTCGCCAAAATCCGCTCCTAATCTACATTTCCCCATTATTCGCTACTTATTCGCAACCTCTAAACCCTAAAAATCCCCGTGTTTTATCATCCAAAACCATGCCCACTAGGTTACTTTATTTCTCTAACCCCTTGTTATTAAAGGCTTTACGGCCTCACCCCAAATCCTTGGCATCCCCTTTGCGTTATAAAGAAAATGATGATCAGTAGTACTACCGAAATAACTAAACTCTAAGGGAGGTGAAAAAGAGAGTGAAGGAGAAAGGAGGGGCAAAAATAAAAATGTCTGCCCCAAGTATGGCTAGCTTTCTGAAGGGAGGTGATGAATCTATCTTTAGGCTAGTAGATGAGAAGACCTATGGAAGTTGAATTGATTCATTCTGCTTGTAGGGTAGGTTATGAAAATTCGCTACTACAAATCTAAATGATGCAAACCACAATCTGAGCCTAGTATAGGCTCAATACTAAAAAAGGAGGGAAATGTTATGGATATTACTCCCTATATTTTACCTAATCAGGATCGGGTATTAGGAACCTGTGGAAATGATTTCAAAGATTATCTGATTAGCCATCGGAGACCGTCAGGAGGAGATCGAGGGATTTATTTTTCATATCCCATGAATTCAGGGGATGATGGTACTCGGCATTGCTGGGGAATCTTGCGGATAAGAGGTGGATACCTCACCCTGGATTATGATGGTATGAAGCAAACTACGGCTCATACCTATCGAGACCCTAATTTTCCTGATGGGGCCAAGTGGTGTCCTTCTGATGTCCAGTATGATACACCATATCGTTATGGTGGCCGCCAGGTGGCGAATATGTATTCCACCTGCGTCCTTGATCCCTGGCAGAATTATGATCCTGAAGTAAGGGTCTATGATGCTGGATACCAGGATATTTGTGGATTTAGTATTCACAGAATCAAGATACATGCTGTGGGAGCACAGGTAGAGGATTTCTGGTTCGCCCGCGATGTAGGATTGGTAGGCTATGCTGGCCCAACTTGGAGTGGAGGCTGGGTCTACTGCAAAGGCAACGATGGCACCTTAGTTACCTGTGGTGCTAACTGGTAATAACTTAAGGAGTTTAATTTATGTTGCCTCTACTTCGAATAATCAACAATCTCAGATGTAGCCCTTGAGGTTCTGAACCAATTTCTCCCGGAAGAGATGTCGAAAGAATAGAGGGCTAAACTGGTGCTTGAGACTCAAAGGCTTATTTCGGAAGCAGAATGGTCATTCTTTGAGAAAGAGATAGAGAACAGAATGTCTGCCAGGAGCCTAGCCCAGGATAAGGCCAAAATGGGAAATGGCTGGTCTATGGCCCTGGCTGCCCTGCATAGACCATTGGGGAGCCTAACATGCCTGACCTTATTCGCGTCGAGCTTGTTGGCTCCATCCTTTGGTCTTCCCCATTTCTCTTTCTCTCAGGCCCATAAAGATCGCATGATGACCCTAATTATACTCTATTTTGGAAGAAGGTCTACAGGATATGTGGCTCAATGGCGGTTGGCAAAAATATTCCTATAGTCCTGTTTCTCTGCATGCTTTTTCGGTTAAGGGTTACAATAATTTTTCTTTAAGGTATAAACGTGAAATAGGCCAGACTAATGGGGGAAAGCAGTTGAGGAGAGCCCTTCTGGGTAGTACCAGCTTCTGCTAGCGCCGAGAAGGCAAAGTAAGTACCGGGAGATAAGTCAGAGGGTAGGGTTAGAGAAAATAAGCGGTAGCTATCGAATTTGCCGTTGCCATCGCTATCAGAATTCATCTCGGTAGAGTTAGGAAATACGAAACCAGGGGACAAAGTAACTCCCTGGGCAAAAGAGACGAAGCTACGGAGATCAGTGGGATCAGCAGGCTTCGCAGGCAGGGTTGGGTTGAGAAAATAAATACTGTCATCAGGAAAGCCAAAACCGATAAAGACATCAACTTTGGTCTCCGTTGTAGAAACCAAATTACCCACCCAAAGATAAAGCTCGATAGTATCCCCAAGGGAATAATGGGATTTATTGGTGGCTACTCTGATCGTGGAAGCCCGTCCCAAGGCTATGATGGTCATGGTATCCGGTTCACTGACCGATTGATTATTATTGACGATTAGCTGAACTTTATAGATACCATCTGTATCAACCGTAAGGGTACATTCTTTACCTCCCGTATTCGCCAGAGAAGTCTTACTATCTAGTGGTTTTAATGTGATTGACCAGTTATAAGATAGTTCATCCTTGTTAGGATTATAACTATTGGTCCCATCAAGAATCACGGTAGAGCCTGTAGATACCACCTGATCCGGGCCAGCATAGGCTATCGGGTTCTGTTCAGTACCGACGGCGGTAATAATTACTTTATCCGGAACACTTTCATCAATACGGTCACGGACAATCAATTGTACCTCATAGATGCCTGCTAGATCCGTTACCAAGCTGGGACTTGTCTTAGCTGGATCCGACAAATAGGCATTACTCCCCACCGGCTTTGCCACCAAGAGCCACCGGTAGGAAAGGGGATCACCTTCAGGATCGCTGCTGCCTGAACCGTCCAGTTTTACCTTAGCACCCGCCGCAACTATCTGATTGGTACCAGCTTCCGCTATAGGTAGCTTATTGGGCTGAGCAAGATATATATTATACCCGTCACTAAAGGCTATCTGGCTTTGATTATTCAGAGAAAAGTTATAAATATTTATTTTTTCTAGTTGAATAACCTTTGCAATCTTTCTCCCATTATAGAAATAAATACTATCTGCTGGCAATATCCTATACCTATCTGGCGTTGTCCTATCCCTATTTAATGATTCACCCCCTCCCATTCCATCTCTTAAGTGTTTAAAGGCTATCTGGCCATAATCATTCAGGACTGGTAATGAAGTAGAAAAATCCAGCTCCGCGGTTATATTGGTAATCTGCCCTTTATCATAAAGATAGATATTCCGGCGGCCGCTAGCCGGGTCAAGACCCTCAAAGGCTACCTGGCCATTATTGTTAAGTATTGGATTTGAGGATGAGATAGGTAAATGAGCAGTAATATTGGTAAAGTTCTCTCCGTCATAAAAGTAGATATCAGAACGGGACAAATCATTTATAGATACGGTAAAGGCTATCTGGCCCCAATCATTGAGGCTGGGCGAAGTAGCCCAGGCTTTTAAATCTGCAGTAAGATTCGCAAGGGTATTACCGTCATATAGGTAAATATTAGATATCTTCTGCGAATATTCTTCTGGAATAGTACTGCCCGCGAAGGCTATCCAGCCGTTATTATTCAAGCTGGGCGGGGATACTCCCAACTCCATATTGGCAGTAATATGTTTAAAAGTATTACCATCATAAAAATAGATATCATTGGGATATGGGGCACGTACATAAACGGCTGGGGTGGAAAAGGCAACCTGCCTTTGATTATTCAAGCTGAGGTTAAGCAGGCTGGCGGTGTAACGGTGGATAATAGTGTCAGAAATAATATTGGTAAGGTCGTTACCATCCGAGAAATAGAGGGTTGTTCTATCTATAGAATCTGTTCCAAAAAAGGCAAGCTGTCCTGAATCGTTAAGGTCGGGATAAGAACAAGGACAATATTTCAGTTCATTATAGGTAATGTTGGTAATCTCTTGTCCATCATAGAAATAAATATCAGACCCAAATTGGGGATACTCAAAGGCTACCTGTCCTTTATTGTTTAGACTCATGCTTGATGCTGTACCAGATATACCACGATATAAATTAGCTGTAATATTTACCACCGCCTCCTTATCGTACAGGTAGACATGATAATATTGCCCATTATGCCCAACAAAGGTGACCTGGCCTTGATTATTAATCTGCGGGTACATAGGAGAAAAATTTGTATTGGCCGTTATATTTTTAAGGGTACCCCCATCATAGAGATAAACCTCCTCCCTGCCAGAAGTCAGGTTTGGAAGAGAGAAGGTCAGTTGACCATAATCATTCAGGTCAACATACGAGATGGGGACAACGGGAGGTCTCATATCTATTAGCTGGGAAGTGATATTGGTAAGTTTGGTACCATCAATAATATAGATATCCTGGCGGCCAGAAGACCAATCTAGGCCCCAAAAGGCTATCTGACCCTTATTATTAATGCTAATGCGATAGGGATCTATTACGGAGATATTTGAATTAGGCGTCAAATTCTTTACTTCGCTCCCATCATAAAAATAGATATGGGTAGACCAGTAATCTCGGTCTACAAAGGCTATCTGACCATGATCATTCAGACTGGGTACTGTGGCGAAAATATCTAGATCGGCGGTAATATTCTTAATGCCTTGACCATCATAGAGATAGATATCAGAGCGGTGAAGCCCCCAATCAACATCTAAAAAGGCTATCTGATCGGTGTTATTAATGACCGGGGCTTGGGCATGGACTTTTAAATCCGAGGTGATATTGGTTATTTTATCTCCATCATAGAGATAAATATCACTATACTCACTTCGATCCTCCCCGACAAAGGCTATCCGGCCATGATCATTGAGGGAGGGGTCTCTGGCTGAAAAAGTATTCTCATTGGCTACTATCTTACTGATCCGGAAATTATAGGCTTTAATATCTTCTGCCCGACCCGGACTAAAAGATAAAGTAATTAACCCTATTATTAGTAATAGCAAAAAGATAAGGGCATTGACCCCACTTGGCTTTCCTAACATACTTAAGGCCCCCCCTCTTTCTAAAGATTTACAAACGTCCTTCAAACAAGATAACACACCCTTCCAGCCCTGCGGTGAACGAATACAAGAATTCTTTACATCTCTATTTTCCTTCAAACCTCCTTATCCAGTCTGTAAGCTCAAGGCATCTTGCTATCTACTTTTTTATTATCATAATTCACTAAATAAATCCACCCAATTAGGTCATCTCAGACTTTGGCATAGCTTTTGCTATTAATTAACGCCTGATACTTGACCTAAGGTCATTCCCTCCACCGTGAATCCTCCACAAAAAAAACGATAGGATTTATGTAGTCTTGCCCCATGGTAGTTAGCCCTCCTGCAACATTTATGGATATGATCGGCACCAACCCGGTGATGCAATCCCTTTTCAGGAAGATAGCGCTAGTGGCTCCCAGGGATATAAAGGTCTTAATCCAGGGCGAGAGGGGAACGGGAAAAGAATTGGTAGGGTGGGCTATTCACAGGTTAAGCAAGAGAAGCAAAGGTGTATTTAAGCAGTTAAACTGTGCCGGCTTGCCCAAGGATCTCCTCCTATCCGAGCTATTCGGTCATGAGAAGGGGGTCTTTACTGGTGCCTATAGCAAGAAGGTAGAGAGTGAAGAAGAGACATTCCCTTACTGGTAGAATACTTTATCCATAACTATTGCGAGCTACATGATGAAGCACCTAAAAGGATAGCTAAAAGGGCCCTGGATTATCTCATAAGCTATCCCTGG
>MHDQ01000171.1 GCA_001803565.1 Nitrospinae bacterium RIFCSPLOWO2_12_FULL_45_22
TGAGGCATAACACTGACTGGTTAACTCGATATCGACCTGATATGGCCGGCATTCTCTCGCCGCTTGTTGTTTCCCGGGGCTGATATATTTATAGAATATATCCAGACTTTCCTGCTCTTTCTTTTCGTTGGAACGACCTGTGTCATAACCCATAAGCATTCTCCTCCCAAGAATTATCCAAATATTTCATGCCTCTTATGCAATGCCTTTCTCCCGTTGTTCCTACCCCTTCTATCTGCAGGATTATACGTTCTGGATATTATATATCAAATACGAGCACTAGAGATATTTTCAAAAAAGGCCTGGATCCGGGTTTTCAACTGGCCGGTAGCACTAAAGAGATATTCCCTTTCCAACTTAAGGACCGGTACACCTACTTCTTGGAGGCCTTTTTTTATTAAAGGATAGGTATTGGCATGGAGGTCACAGAATTTGATCACTTCATAGATCACGCCATCTACTGCAAAATCTTGAGCCATCTGGACAATGTATTGGACACGGCTTTCCAGGGGATGCATCCGCGGGCAGGGGAACCGACTTAAGTAGCGACGGGCTAAGGCATTCAGGGGCTCTTCTTCTGGATCAACCATGCCCCAGAAATAGCGAGCACCATTACACAGGTCATCAGCTACGACTAAGCCGCCCGATTGCTCGATCAATTCCAGGAATTCAGGATGCTCCAGCTCACTCCCGCACACCATTAATCGCAGCTTCCCATCCTGGCTTATTCCTGAGCCCTTTGTTTCTATCTCTTGCAGGAGCTCTTCCAGAAGTACATTGTATTGGTCTTTAGGCATTACCATACCCGCCAGTATGGTATGCAAGGTTTGGGTCCCGGTCAGGGGTGGGTTAAGAGATTTTTTCTTTTCATATAGTTTCCCCAGGAGGATTCGAGTCCGGTTATAGGTTCCAATAGCGGACCTCAAGGAGTCGATAGTTATTCTATTTCCGGTGAATTCTTCCAGGCTATGCCTAAAGCGACTCAATTCCTGGGTAAAGAATCGGATAGTATTTTCTGTCACCTTAGTCGGGACACTCAGGATGATCTTAAATGGCATAGGTATATGATATGTCCATACATCGAAAAAGCGTCGGATATGATCACAGGTATTGACACTGACCAGGCCATCTAACGAGTCATATCTCTTGTCTAATCCCATCTCCAGACAATTTCGGATAAAGGAGCAGGCATTGGAATATAGGGTGGCATCAGCTAAAGGAGTTTCCTGGGCCCCACCCAATACCCTGATGGGTAGAGCCCCGGCAGCATAGATTATCTCTTCAGGCACATAGGTACACACCCAGCCCATTAAAGCCCTCCCTTCCTGCTTCCATTTCCGGGCAAGCATATCACGCTGGGTAAAGGTATCTTCAAATTTTTTGATGGTGGTCATGCTGACATCAGCCCCTTTAATAGTATTGGTAGTAGTCATGGTTTAACTTCTCCTAACCTTGCTCGCCTTTGCTTCTAAGGTTTTGAAATATTCATCCAGCAGGGATTTGATTTGATGAGTTGAGGTTATCCTGGGGTCCAATGGGTCTCCCGTTATCATCAGGATAGGAAGGCCCAGTTCTTTACTGAGGTCTTTCCTTAAGAGCATGAAGAAGTTAGAGGTCTGCTTACAGCCGAAGTTGGCAAAAAAGATGAACCCGTCTAAGTTCATTTCCCGGCAGGTGTTGATCATGTCTTCTTTGAAGCCTTCATAGGGCAAACAGCACCTGAGGCCCATAAAATTTAGTCTATTCCAGGCCAAAGTCTCCCAGGGGTCAGAAAAGCTAAGCTGGTTTTCCTCAAAAGGGAGTAAGTTCATCATATCTGCTGCCACACTAGCTTTATATGTATCCTCCATCCAATCAATCAGCTTCATATCGAAAAAGGGATAGAGCCCGAACCAGGCGACCCGCAACCTCTCTTCAGGCAATCCGCCCTGCTGGCGCTCTACTTTATCTCTGGTCTCTTCATACTGGGCCTTAAAGAATTCCAGGGTTTCTGGAAGCCCTTCACAATAAAATCTCAGGGCAAAGGCGGAGAAGGCTTCCCGGGCCCGCAGGGGTGAAGGGATAGACCTTCGCAATTGATGGGTCAGGTGAAAGTAATGATCGGTTTGGCGGGATATCTTCAGTATCTCTTCCAATTTACCCTGGTTTAATCGCCGGCCAGTGCGGTCTTTTAAGTATTGGGCTAATTCCTGAAGCTCCCGGGCTAGGTACTTAACGGCTTCCTCATCATAGGAATAGGGGAGATCCAGGAAATAGCCAGGACAATTACATAGATCGCCCAATAGCTCAAACATGGTGGTAGATGAATCGCAGGTGAGGGGTGCGGTAGATAAGATAAGGTCAGGCAGGGGTAATAGCCCGGCCTTTGCCATGCCAATAGCGGCTTTATGGGGAGAGCACGACTCACTGGAGAACCCCAGGCCCTCGCCTAGGTCAAGATAGTCAGTATTCAATTCCTGGGCCATAAACTGGATGACATATTGCTCCAGCACAAAAGGGACTATTCCCATAGCATAGAGAAGCTCTACCGGGATGAAGAGGCTAGTCCAGGCCAGGGGCTTATCCTCTTCACCAGCATTTCTTACCTGCGCATAATAATTTCTTATGGCCTCAGCATAATACCTCCCACTTTTAGAAATAGCATGGATCTTCCGATATTCTAACCGACTTTCTGCCCCTGCCAGCATCTTTTCCAATACCATATTTCTATCTATACCTTTCATCACATCCATTCCCCCTGAGGTAGCATGAGATTTACCGTGGCTAAGAACCCCAACATGGCTAAACCGTTATGCCTAATTGATCTTTCCAAAACGCTCCGTCATCTTATTACTCTTACCTCAGAAATGCGTGAGACCATCCCCTTCTCTCCAGGGAGGGAGTCGTCTCGATACTCCCATATCAGAACATGCTAAGGCCGCCGCTTACACTAATGGTCTGACCCGTCATATAACTTGCATCGTCAGAGGCCATAAAACAGGTTACAGCCCCTATTTCATCGGGTTCCCCTAATCGCTTAAATGGTACCCAGCCTACCATTCCCTGGATAATCTTGGAGCTGAACTCCCCAGCAGCCTCTAGTTGCTCCTTTACCAGAGGAGTAGCATGGGGTCCCGGAGAGACTACATTAACATTGATTTTATAACGGGCATACTCTCTAGCCAAGGTCTTGACCAAGCCTATCCCAGCCGCCTTCATGGCTCCATCAACCGCCTGGCCGGTGCTGCCCTGCCGGGCTGCATCGGTAGCAATAAATACTATCTTGCCATAATTGCGCCCCATCATTCCAGGTAGAACGGCCTTAAGGGCATAGATAAAGCCCCTCAATGTCACGGCATATTCCCTATCCCACTCTTCATCGCCAGTCTCATGAAAGGGTCGTAAGGCCCCCCTCTTCTCGCCAATAGCAATGGGGATAGCTGCATAGACTAGAATATCGATCTTGCCTAATTCGTTATTCGCTTGTTCAACAATCTCTCTCGTCATTTTCCCATCAGCGGCATCGGCTGCAAAGGCGAGAGCTTTCCGGCCATAGCTCCGGCATTCCTCGGCAGCTTTATCCGCATACTCTTTGACAATATCGGTCACTGCCATATTAGCTCCCTCGGCTGCCATCCGAACCGCAGCCTCTTTGGTGCTCCCTCTTCCTACACCCATTATCAGCGCTACTTTGCCATCAAATCTCCCAGGATAAAATCGTTGCATAATTAATCCCTCCCAACGCAAAAAACGGTTAACAAAGGCAAAAGCGATTCCATGATGACATCGTTATGCTCACACTCACCACATTTCCCCTTGCTCCGGCAATTAAATAGGATGAGGTCTCCATGTTGGCCAAATATTTCCTGGATGCTCTGCTCAAAGACATTCCCCACTACCAGGTCAGGTATCTGTCCGCAGGGAAAGACCCGGCCATCACAGACAATGTTGAAAGTGGTCTTGCAAGAGAATTTACTACATTCTATAGGCCCTATCCATTAGACCCTTCCCGAGAATATAATGACAAACAAAATTAAAAACGATAAGCCAGACCTAAATGTATCATATTGTTCCACAATACCTGGTCTACTCCATGGATATTTTGATTTCCCCATGAAGCATTGTAGGAGCCCTCGAGACGCCATCTCCCTAAGTCATAAGAGATACCGAAGGCTGCTTCTTTACGATCAACCGTCGCTACCGTAGTAAAACCCAGGAATTCGCCGGGCATCCCGCGCTCATCATAGTAAAACCCCGTACGCAGGGCCATCTTAGGAGAGACTCGGTATTCTACCCCGAAGCGATACCGGGCACTAATTTTCCAATGTAAGTTTATATTGGTATTTCGTAAATTGTCCCCGGGGTTGTCATAAGATACATGATATTTCTGTACCCGCCAATCTGTCCATTGCCAATCGGCCGTCAGGGTTAATGGTGGTATGGGTCTATAAGCTATGCCTATACCCCAGGTAGGAGGTTGAGGGAATTTCCGTAGATAATCGCTCCCTTCAGCGACGATAACCTCTTTCCCGATCCTCTGATATATATGAGCGCCGCCCCTCATTCTGATTATACTTCCACTGCGATAGACCGCACCTACACTTATATCAGGATTAATCTTATACAAGAGACCTGCTACTCCTTCCCAACCGATTCCTTTACCATTCTCTTCTATATCCATGTAGTAGTCAGATGAGGAAAGGGTTGGGTCGGTATTCTGGTATCGTTTATATACATCCAGCTCAAATTGACTGTATATGAGATTAATACCAACCCCCAGGGATAGCTTAGGGGTAACCTTTCTGGCCAGGGAGAGATTAGATACGGCCATAAAAAATCTGGTATAAAAGGAGGCTAATATCTGTGCCTGGGTGACGGGGTCTAGGACAATATCCCGCCAATCCAGGAAGTTTCCCAGGGGATTATAAGTAGCCAGACTCACGGTATACCCCTTCCAGTGGAAGTATCCGCCGATGCTGGGTTGATAGAAGCGATGCAGGACCTCTCTTTTGCTGAACCGACTAGGCTCTGATGGGTAAAGCCGGGGGAATATATCTCCCCGGCGAATACTGAGCTTCCTATCCATCAGTTCCTGAGGATCCCGGTTGGCTATAGAGTCTCTATCCGCACCATTCCAATTAATGTTGAACAAGGTTATTCCGATAGAGTTTCCCTCCAACTGGGCTAGCCCAGCCGGGTTATAATAGCTCGCCGTCCAGTCATCCGCCAGGCCGATAAATGCACCCCCCAAGGACATAGCCTTGGCACCAAAACCAGGCACTTCATAAGCGCCCCCCATCGCTGTATCTATATAACAGAAACTGCCTATCTGCTTCGCTCATGTTAAGTGTTAACAGTTTATTTTTATTGGCTTTGCATGAGTTGCTAAAGATTGCTGAATCAGACG
>MHDQ01000172.1 GCA_001803565.1 Nitrospinae bacterium RIFCSPLOWO2_12_FULL_45_22
TTTGAAATCAATATGTAGTTATAAAAGCCTTTTTTTTTCAACTAATAGTATTTTCCCCTTTACAAAATCCCTTTTTTTTGTTAGGGTATATTAAGTTCGTGTAACCGTTCACTCCAGAGTAAGCAGAACAAAGCTTAAAGCAAAAAGCGCAAAACTAGAGGATAATTCCTTAGCTTTACGCTTTACCCTATTTAGTTTGCTTTTGGGTAACTACTCCTGGGCTTAAATTATGACCAGATTGTATCTTAGATCATTAGAGCTTACGGGTTTCAAATCTTTTGTAGAAACCACCAGGCTTCTGTTCAAGCCCGGAATCAATGCCCTGGTAGGCCCTAATGGTTGTGGCAAATCTAATATTGCTGATGCTATCCGCTGGGTACTAGGAGAGCAGAGCCCCCGTAGCTTACGGGGTAAGAAGATGGAGGACCTGATATTTGCTGGAAGCCAGAAGAGGAAGGGTCTGGGGATGACGCAGGTTGCCCTTACCTTAGCCCATGTGGAGGGGACAAACCATGGCTCTGCCCCGTCAGAAAATGGTGGTGAAGAGATCGTCTTTACCCGCCGACTCTTTCGTACTGGCGAGAGCGAATATCTTATCAATAAGACCCCGTGCCGGTTAAAAGATATTACCGACTTGCTTTTAGATTTGAGGATAGGGGCCAATGCCTTATCCCTCCTGAGCCAAGAACATATAATAGACCTTATTACCAGCAAACCCGAACAGAAGCGCCATTTCATTGAAGAGGCCGCTGGAGTGATAAAATATAAGCTGCGAAAGAAAGAAGCCCTGGAAAAATTAGAACATGCCCAGCAAAACCTGGTACGGATAAAGGATATCTTTCTAGAGGTTCAGAAGCAGAGGAATTATTTGGGGCGTCAAGCCAAAAAGGCCCAGGAATACAAAAAGATTAGACAAGAGATACGGGGGAGAGAATTGACCCTCCTGTTTCATGAGTTAGGAGAAGATCAGAAGGAGTTGGACATAAAAGGTAAAGAATACCAGGAGCTGAAGGGAGAGGAGCTAAGACTGGAAACTCAAAAATCCTCATACGAAGCCCAACAGGAATCATTATCCCTGGCTATAGTAGAAGAAGAAAAGGAGCAGCAGAAGGCCAGAGACGTCCTATTAAATCTCGATCTCGAGATCAATCGTACAGAAAATAGGATAGAGCTTTTACGGAGAAAGCTCCAGGATCTTCGGGTAGCAGAGGAAAAATTAAGCCAGGAGCAGGACGGGCTCAGCCAGAAAGCCAATGCCTTAGAGAAAGAGTTGGATCTGGCCAACAATCAGGAAAAAGAATGCAACACCAATCTGGATGAAGAAAGGGTTTTTTTGGAGGAGAAGGAAAGGCAATTTAATGTCTTGAATAATAAATATTGCCACAGCCGGGACAGTTTAGAGGAAGAAAAGGCGGAATTGGTCGAGCTCCTAAGCCAAACCTCCCAACTCAAAAACCAGCTTGTCTCCCTGGATACCCGGATAGAAGGCCTGACCAGGAGGGAAGCAAGGCTCAATAAAGAAAGAACTCAATGGCAGGGAAAGCTGGAGGAGATGGGTCAGCAATTAGAGCAGGCCTATAGGATACAAGACCAGCTCCAGATTTCGTTAGAGACCCTTAAAGCCAGAAAAGGATCTTTGAAAGAAGACCTCGATCTAACCCAGGTTCACCTGGAAGACAAGAGAAAAGAAATAGAGACCCGGAAAGGAGATCTGAGCAGTAAATTAGCCCGCCTAGAATCTTTAGAAACATTACAGAATAGTCAAGAAGGGAGTGAAGAGGGCCCCCGGTCTTTAATCAACTCGAACCACTATGGACTTCGTTGTCTGATAGTTGATATATTGCAGACCTCTCCGGAATACGAAAAGGCTATAGAAGCTGCACTAGAAAAAAAACTCCTGGCCATAATTGCCCAGGACCATAACTCTATCCTGGAGGCTATAAGCCATCTTAAAAATAATAGCGGGGGTAGGAATTTCTTTATCCCGCTCCAACCCAGGGTCCTGCCAGCCGAGCAGGAACTCTATGCCCTTAAAGGCCTTTCCTCAGAGCAATTAATAGGCCCGGCTTTAGAGAAGGTAGAATATGGAGCTGAGTACTACTCGGTAGTGAAGTACCTCTTGGGGGATGTAGTTCTGGTGAAGGATTTAGAAGGGGCTTTATCCCTCTGGCAACAGGGAATAACAGATAAGACCTTGGTCACCTTAGAAGGAGAAGTGCTTGACCCTCACGGTGGCATAGTGGGCGGGGATAGCCTTGCTCAAGACCAGGGCCTTCTGGGAAGAAGAAGAAAAATCCAGGAATTGAACAAAGCAAAACAGTCCCTAGCTGAGGATATAGAGAAGGGGTGCAGGGATGAAGAGGAGCTAAAAAAGCAGCTCCTTTCCATCCAAGAAGAACTGGAAGCGGTTGATGGCGAATCCCGGGATAGCCAAAAGACATTTTTTAATGCCCAGGGAAGGCTTAAGGCATTAGAAGAGACACGAGAAAAGGATAGAGAGTACCTGGAAGCCCTGGGTTATGAAGCCCAGGAGGTAGAAAAAGAAAGGCAGGAACTTCAGCGAGAACAAGCCAGCTTACAGCGCCAGATTGAGTCTTTACATAGACTAAAACAGGGAAAAGAAGAGAAGATTCAAGAGGTTAAAGAAGAATCATCCCTTTATGAAAGCGAGTTAGAAGAGATACAGGAAGAAGTAATAAGCTCCAGGGTAAGGGTAAGTGCTGCTCAGGAGAAAAAAGAAGCAGCAAAAAACTACCTCCAGCGAATTAAGCAAGATTATGACGACATCACTGCAAGGACACGCCAGCAGAAAGCAGCGGAGATACAAATCCAGGGTGAAAAAAATGAGACCAAAAAATCCCTTCAACAAACAGAAGAAAACTTGCAGGCCCTTCTTATCACCCGAGACAATGCCCAAAAAAGGATAAGCGATATCGAAGAAGTTTTAAGAGAAAAGAGGGAAGAACTAAAAGATATAGAAAAGGCAGAAAAGGTTTGTAAAGACCACCTGGCCCAGTTAACACCCACGATACAACAAATATCATTGGCCTGCTCCCAACTGCAATGGCAGATAAATCAGGTCAAAAATAAGCTCCAAAAGGATTATAATCTAACAGAAGAGGAGATCGGCAGGGAGATGCAACGGCCATTATCAGGGATAGATAAGGCCAAAGAGCAGAACAAAATAGCGGAGCTGACCGAACAGATAACCAAGTTAGGCGAGATTAATATCACAGCGATAGAAGAATATGAAAAAGTCCAAGAGCGCTATAAATTTCTCCAGGAACAACAGGAAGACCTGCATAAATCTATCGCTTCCTTGCACCAGGCCATAAATAAAATCAACCGGTCTATCGAAAAGGATTTTTTTAACACTTTCAATGCCCTAAATAACCAATTTGGGCAGACCTTTAAGAGACTCTTTCAAGGAGGAGAAGCGCGGCTGAGCCTGACTCAGGAAGATGACCTTATGGAGTCCGGCGTTGATCTAATTGTCCAGCCACCAGGAAAGAAGTTGCAAAATATTGCCCTGCTCTCTGCTGGTGAGAAGGCCCTATCGGCTTTGGCACTACTCTTTTCCGTCTTCATGCTCAAACCCACCCCTTTCTGTTTAATGGACGAAGTAGATGCCCCGTTGGATGATGCTAATCTGGAAAGATTTTCGCAGTTGTTACAAGAATTGAGCACTCAAACACAATTCATTATAATAACCCATAATAAGCGCACTATGGCCTGGGCTAATGCCCTTTATGGCGTAACCATGGAAGAAGAGGGTGTTTCCAAGATTATCTCGGTTAGCCTAAAAGACCCTCAGGAGGCAACAGTACAATTATGAATCTATGGCAGAAGATAAAGACTAGCCTGGCCACCACCCGGCAAGGGCTGACACAAAAGATAGATCGGATATTTAAAGACCGGGGCAAGATAACCCAAACCTTATTAGACGAGCTGGAAGAAGTATTGATTATGGCCGATTTGGGGGTTTCTGCCACCCAAAAGATTATAGGACACCTCCAGGAGAAGATTAGGACCAATGAGGTAAAAGATTCAGAAGAAGTAAAAGATTTTATAAAGACCTTAATTGCCCAGATACTGGAAAAGAATGAAATAGAAGAGTCTCACAAATGGCAACCGCCCCATGTGATTATGGTGATCGGCGTGAATGGGGTGGGAAAGACCACTACTATAGGTAAGCTGGCCTGGCGTTTAAAAAAAGAAGGGAAAAAAGTCTTGCTAGCAGCCGGCGATACCTTCAGGGCAGCAGCTATAGACCAATTAGAAATATGGGCTCAGAAGATCGGGGTAGACTTCATCAAACACCAGCCTGGAGCAGACCCCTCGGCGGTAGTCTTCGATGCCATCCAAGCAGGCAAAGCCAGGGGTTATGATATTATCATTGCCGATACTGCTGGCAGGCAGCATACTAAAGCAAATCTTATGGAAGAGTTAAAAAAGATGAAACGTGTAATAGGAAAGGTTATTCCCGATGCACCCCATGAGGTTCTATTGGTATTAGATGCCAATACTGGCCAGAATGCCCTTTCCCAAACGAACCTGTTCCATCAGAACCTGGGGGTGACCGGGATTGTGCTAACTAAACTGGATGGCTCGGCCAAAGGCGGTATAATTGTTAATATTGCCGATACCTTCGATATCCCTATCAAATACATTGGGTTAGGAGAAGAGCTGGACAACTTACAGGAATTCCACCCGGCCTTGTTTGCCTCTGCCCTCTTAACGGATTAAGCTGCCCTTAATCCCGGAAGAGATATTTGTTCCAATTGGCCCTTACCGAACCATCAGCCTGGGGTAAGTTCTTGAAATGGAGTAAGAAGTAAGGTTTCTTAGGCTTTCGTAAAAGGGTCAAGCCACTCTCGTATAAAGTGCGATCACCCTTTTTTAAGTTACATCTCTGACAGGCTACTACCACATTTTCCCAGGATGTAATGCCGCCACGGGATCTCGGGACTACATGATCTATGGTCATCTCTACTCCATAGCTACCACAATACTGGCAAGTATAATTATCCCGTTTAAAGACATTCTTCTTGCTGAAGCGTACTCCCACCAGATAGGGCTTTTTAATATATCTATTCAGACGAATAACTGTAGGAGCCTGTATAGAGATGGAAGGGGAATAAATAACCCGGCCATCATACTCTACCTCTTGAGCTTTACCTTTAAGAAGCATGATCACCGCCCGGCGCAAATTACAGAAATGTAATGGCTCATAAGTTTGGTTAAGAACCAGTACTTGCCAACCCTCCATTCTATTTCCCTACCCCAAGAACTTTATGGCTAAAGACACCAGATAAAATTGGTGATAATACTAATACCTAACGCCAGTTTTGTCAACAGAGAG
>MHDQ01000173.1 GCA_001803565.1 Nitrospinae bacterium RIFCSPLOWO2_12_FULL_45_22
CCGGGCAGTGCGGGCTATCTCTAATGCCTTCTGCACAGTATTCATCTTGGCCATAGATATCTGCGCATGATGTGCCTTACCCTGATCTTTTAGCCGGCCTAACTGTAAACAGAGGAGTTCTCCTTTGGTTATTTCGGTCAACATATCTACCAGCTTTTTCTGTACCAGTTGGAAAGCTGCTATAGGTTTACCGAACTGAATCCTTTCCCTGGCATAGTTTAAGGCTGTAGTATAGCAAGCCTTAGCAGCCCCTATGGCTCCCCAGGCGATACTGTAACGGGCCTGGTTCAGACACATGAGGGGCGATTTAAGACCCTGGGCATGGGGGAGGATATTTTTGGCTGGCACTTGACAGTCCTCAAAGATCAATTCGGAGGTAACTGAGGCCCGTAAGGAAAATTTACCGTGGATATCTCGGGTAGAAAAACCTTCGGTTCCTTTCTCTACTAAGAAGCCCTTTATGATATTATCTGGGGTCTTAGCCCAAACTAGTGCTACATCGGCAATAGAGCCATTCGTTATCCACATTTTGCTGCCATTCAAGATATAATAAGGGCCATCTTTTACCGCCTTAGTGACCATCCCAGCCGGATTAGAGCCATAATCCGGTTCGGTTAAGCCAAAGCAGCCAATCTTCTCTGCCTTCGCCAGTTTAGGCAGCCAGTAATCCTTTTGCTCGTCGGAGCCAAAGGTATAAATGGGATACATGACTAAACCGCTCTGTACTGAAGCAAAGCTCCTGATACTGCTGTCGCCCCGCTCCAGCTCCTCCATCATAAGGCCATAAGCTATATTATTCACACCCGCACACTGATACCCAGTAAGGGTAGCCCCTAGAACTCCTAAGTGGCCAATAGCTGATACCAGCTCCGCAGGAAAAGTAGCCTCTCGGTTATGTTTTTCGATGATAGGTATTACTTGCTCGTCTACAAAGTCGCGCATAGTGTTCCTTACCATTATCTCTTCCGGTGATAATAGCGACTCGATATCGTAGAAATCTACCACTTGAAACCTTGCCATAGAAATAATCCCTACTATAAGGTCGTATTTCTTCTCCCTGGCTAATGGGGGTTGGGCCAGAGAAGATACAGAAAGTGAAGAGTCAGAGGTGTCAGTCAACACCTTCTACGGCAGCATCTTTGCCTCTTTCATTACCAGGGAGGGAATAAAATATGTAACCGTTCACTAGACCTATCACCCAGAGCTGGCGAAGATTCCTTACTTCGTTCGGAATGACAATGGGGAAGGGTCCCGATTGATGTCATTTCGACCAAAGGGGGAAATCTAGAGCCAGGGGCTCGGAATGGCATAATCTTGAAAAGCTGGTGAACGGTTACTAAAATATAAGTTAAATAAGGGATTCCACCTGGTCAAATTATTCCCTAAACCTCAATTTAATAACCTATTGAATTTGCTTTATAAAGCCTAAATTTTAGTGGCAAAAATACGATTTTACTCTTATTTTTTCTTCTGCCTCATCTTGGCCAGGAGTTTCTTATACTTATGTTTGCGAATCTTCTTCCGCCTCTTCTTGACTACACTCCCCATCGTATCATTTGCCCCTTCCTGGTTTTCAGCTTTCTGTATTATAAGATAGGAGAAAAACAAGACATTAATTTAGTTCCCACTGAAAAATGGGATGTTGAGCAAGCCTTCGGCCTCGAGGGCCTCAGCCCGAAGGCTTGACCACTAGATGCGTTATGAAAACAATACTGCTGTAACAATAGGTAGTGGCAAAGCTTGCTTTGCTGGTTTTTCTGGTTTTTTCAGTGGGAACTAATTAATAGCACAACAATTGTCTATTTGCAAATAGACTTCAGAGAAACTACCTCAGTGCCGAATGTAGCTGCTCTGCCCAGCTCTTCTTCTATCCTGAGCAGTTCGTTATATTTAGCAATACGGTCGGTACGGCACACCGAGCCCGTCTTGATCTGGCCGGTATTGCATGCTACTACAAGATGGGATATAGTAGTATCCTCTGTCTCGCCAGAACGGTGAGAGACCACAGCAGTATACCCAACCCTTTTAGCTAGCTCAATAGTATCCAGGGTTTCGCTCAGAGTCCCTACCTGGTTAACCTTGATCAGGATGGAGTTAGCTAATCCTTGATCAATACCTTCCCGGAATATCCTGGCATTAGTGACAAAGAGATCATCCCCAACCAACTGTATCTCGTTCCCCAGGTGCTGGGTAATGAGCCGCCAGCCCTCTTTATCTTGTTCGGCCAGGCCGTCCTCAATAGATACTATGGGGTATTTCCTGGCCAGGTCTGCATAATAAGCAACCATCTCGGCTGGGGTCTTTTCGGGGGCCTTTTCCGCCGCTAAGATATATTTCCCTCCTTTAAATAATTCACTGGCAGCCGGGTCCAGAGCTAAACAGATATCTTTTCCTGGTATATAGCCAGCCTGTTCAATCCCTTCCATAATTACTTTTACTGCCTCTTCATTGGATTGCAGATTGGGGGCAAAACCTCCCTCATCCCCCACGGCCGTATTATACCCCCTTTTCTTTAAGACTTGCTTCAGGCTATGGAATACTTCAGCGCCCATCTGTAGGGCCTGGCTGAAGGTTCTGGCGCCGAGGGGCATGATCATAAATTCCTGCAAATCTACATTGTTATCTGCATGTACGCCACCATTCACTACATTCATCATGGGGATAGGTAGGACACGGGCATTAGGGCCACCCAGATAGCGGTACAAAGGTATTTTTAGCTCAGCCGCCGCAGCCTTAGCTACTGCCAGCGACACCCCCAGGATAGCATTGGCCCCCAGCTTGGCCTTGTTTTCTGTGCCATCCAGGCTAATCATCAGATCGTCTATCTCTCGCTGGTCAAATGGGGTAAGGCCGATTATTTTGGGGCCTATGACCTCATTAACATTCTTTACGGCCTTGCTTACCCCTTTTCCTAAGTACCTCTTTTTATCTCCATCCCGCAGCTCAATGGCTTCCCGCTCGCCGGTAGAAGCCCCTGATGGTACGGCTGCCCGGCCATATACCGAACTACTCAGGATAACGTCTACTTCTACTGTGGGATTACCCCTGGAATCCAGAATCTCTCGAGCTATTACCCGCTTTATCTCCACCATAGTCTATCTCTCCTTTCAACAGCAATAAAGTTATGCGCCGCATTATTATACCATAATAACTCATAAATCTATAGTGAATATAACTTGATAACATAGGAATTTAACTTACCAGCTTCCAGGGATTACGGATGTTACTAATATACGAATAGCACAAATTGAATCCTTGTATCGTATACTCGCTTTATGCTATAGTTTTCATCAAAAATATAAAGGGGGCTTAAACAAAGGAGGGTTTCATCATGGTTAATTTCAATGATATCTCCGGACCACTGAAGGGCTTAAAGATTTTAGATTTGGGTTTAGCAGGGGCAGGCCCTATCGGGCCTACTCTCCTGGCAGAGCTAGGGGCCGAGGTCATTAAAATTGAACCGCCTGAGGGTGGTAATCTGCTCAGGAGGATGCCTCCTCTCTTTAATGGGCAGTCCTTATGGTTTCCTACTGAAGGGCGGCATAAGAAGTCTTTAACCGTAGACCTTCATGCCGAGAAAGGCCAAAAGATTGTAAAAGACCTGATAAGACATTGCGATATAGTGCTAGAAAATTTCCGTCCTGGAACCATGGAGAGATGGAATATGGGGTGGGAGGAGTTAAAAAAGATAAAAGAAGACCTTATTATGGTAAGGGTCTCGGGCTTTGGTCAGGAAGGGCCCTATAAGAACCGCACATCTTATGATAGTATGGGCGCAGCCATGGGTGGAGTTACCCATCTAACTGGGCATCCTGACGACCCTCCTACATTGATCCAACTGGCTTTATGTGATTATATATCGGCTGCCTTTAATGCCCTGGCTACTCTCCTGGCTGTCTATTACAAAAACAAAACCGGCAAAGGGCAATGGGCTGAGATTACGCAATACGAAGCTATCTTGCGCCTGGCAGAATGGAGCGTGGCCGCTTATGATAAACTGGGATTAGTAAGAGGAAGATGCGGTAACCGCCATCCCAGCATTGCCCCCCAAGACCTTTACCTGACCAGGGATGAAAAATGGGTGGCTATCTCTGCCCCTACTGACAAGATATTTGCACGCCTTGCCCAAGCCGTCGGAAGAGAAGACCTTGTGGGAAAGGAAAAATTTTCTAACCCGGCTATGCGGGCAGAGAACTCTGAAGAGATAAACACCCTGGTAGCGGAATGGGTAAAGGGTAAAAGCCTGGCTGAGGTAGTAAGGATATTGGCTGATGCTGGGGTTCCAGTAGGCCCCCTATGTTCAGTGAAGGAGATCATTGAAGACCCGCATTACCAGGCCAGGCAGAACCTGGTTAAGATTGATGACCCGGTCTTCGGAGAGCTCGTGGTTACCAATATTACCCCAAGATTTTCCGCTACTCCGGTATCGGTCCATGATGCTGGTGTACCTCTCGGCGAGAATAACCAGGAGATACTGAAAGATATCCTGGGATATAGCCCAGAATATATAGAGTCCCTGAAAGGAGAAGGTATTATTGCCCCACCAGCAAAGGCTTCCGCCCCCACTGAAACTTCGCTCAATACCCAGCCGACAACTGAAACCTATGACAGGCTTCCCTGGCTCAAAGGAAGCCAGGAAGATATGGCCCTGGCAGGCCTGAGGATCATCGAGCTGGGATCAAGTCTGGCTGCATCCTTCGTCACCTCGCTCCTATCAGATTTTGGCGCAGAGGTTATCAAGATAGAGGAACCCGGTATAGGGGATAATTTAAGGCACCTGCCTCCTTTCTATCAGGGTAAATCCCTGTGGTGGGCCGTGGAGGCGAGGAATAAGAAATCTATTACCCTGGATTTAAGGCTAGAAGATGCTAGAAAGGTGTTAAAAGACCTGGTAGCAGTTTCTGATGTAGTAGTAGAGGGATTCAGGGCCGGAACATTGGAAAGATGGGGTATAGATTATGAAGAATTAAAAAAGGCAAATGAAAAGATAATACTTCTCAGGATATCCGGCTTTGGCCAGGAAGGACCCTATAAAGACAGGGTTTCGCTGGATCCAGTAGCGACAGCTATGGGCGGCACTACATTTACTATTGGCTTTAAAGAAAGACCGCCCGTCAAGCCCGGGCTGGCTTATGGTGACTATGTCCCGGGTATATTTGGCGCTATCGGTATAATGGCGGCCTTATACCACAGGGGTAGGACTGGAGAGGGCCAGTGCGTCGAATTAGCCCTCTATGAACCATTTTTACGCTTCTACCACGATCATATACCATACTATCATAAGACCGGTGAGGTCAGGGAGCGGGCGGGAAATAAGTTTTATCTGGGTGCCCCTCTGGGACTCTATGAGACAAAGGATGAAAAATGGCTCGCTATCATTATCATAGAGGATAAAGATTTTGGCAGGATAGTTAGGGCCATGAACCAGGAGGAGTTGGCTACAGACCCAAGATTTTCTACTATGCTGGGGAGGGTCCAAAACAAGGATATTCTAAACCAGATTGTAGAGCCATGGATGAAGGCGCATACCAGGTCTGAGTTGATTGAAGTACTGGTGAAGAATCAGGTACCTATGAGTCCTATCAATAGCATTGAAGACATATTTAATGATCCTCATTATCAATTCAGGAAAAATATCCTGGAGATAGAAGACCCAGTTCTGGGTAAGGTCAAGATGCAAGATGTGGTGCCCAAATTATCCCTTACCCCAGGCTGTGTCAAGAGCACAGGCCCGGAACTGGGACAGCACAACAAAGAGATATACGGTACCTTATTGGGTTATTCCCAGAGAGATATAGGAAGCCTGAGAGAAAAAAGGGCCATTTAGTTAATAATACCTGAGAGGTAAAGATGGTTAGAGTTAACCCCTATATAAAGATGAAGTTGGAGCGGGCCAGGGGACTTGTCTCTGCTAAGGATTATTCTCAAGCCCAGCAAGAAGTCCAGGAGGCACTGGAAGAAGCCCCTAATAATACTGAATTATTAACCCTCCTGGCTAATATATACACCCATCAGGAGCGGCTGACAGATGCTACCCTGATTATAGACCAGCTCCTACAGGCTGGTGAGACTGGCTATGATTTCTTTGTCACCAAAGGCAATATCCTCTATCAACAGGAGCGCTTAGCTGAGGCCCTGGAATATTTCCAATTAGCCCTCAAGAAAAAACGTACTAATTATCTGCTGGGGAGACTGATCCAAACCTTACTACACCTCAACCGTACCGGCGAAGCCCTGTACTATACCCAGCTTGCCCTGGAATATGATCCCGAAAATCCTTTTTCCTTGAAATACCTGGCGCAGATTTATAAGAAACAAAATGAGTGGGAACGGGCCTTAGAGATATATCAAAAAGTGATAGAACTGATGCCTAAAGATGAGTTTTGCTACAAAGAATATCTCCAATTAAAGGCCAGGGGCTGGACTCCGCAGAAGGTAGAGGGCGAGCTGAAGGCTATTCTTAGGGTTTCGGACAAGAAAGATAACCCTTATCTCCATGCCTTAAGGGGCCAGAACCTTAAAAGTATGGGCCAGTGGGAAGAGGCCATAATGGAGTATCAAAAGGCTATCCAACTGGCACCAGGAGATAATTTTTTGCTTAAGCAACTAGGCTTTTGTTATTCCCATTTACAAAGATACGCAGAGGCAGCCGAGACCCTAAAGATACCTTTTATCCAGAACC
>MHDQ01000174.1 GCA_001803565.1 Nitrospinae bacterium RIFCSPLOWO2_12_FULL_45_22
TGCCAGTGCCTAACCAGCCGGGCAAGTCTGGTTATAAAAAGCCTCTTTCTTCGCAGCTTGTCTCCCGGAGAGCCAGGATTATCCGGGCCAAATTCCCCCAGCACAAACCAATCAATGCCCAGGGCAGCCGGGACTTCTTTACTAATATAGAACCCTTCCTGCACAAGGCCCAGATAGCGAGCCTCTATAGCCGCCAGGGGCAGGGCCGTATTAAAGTTCCGTACCAGCACGGCATGGGCCATCTTCCAGGCCCTTATTGCCCGGGAGTGTCGCCTAATACAACCCTTTATAAAGCCCGGCAGGCCAGGGTAACGGTATCGCTTTATATAGATATTTTCTGGGCCTGAGCCAGTAGGTAAGGTTGTGTGAAAGAGGGTAGATTTTTTCGTTTCTTTCACTACTGTTAGATTTTCTAAATTATCAATCAGCGCTGGTAGTTCTTTCTCCATAGCCGCTGCCCGGCGGAGATATCCCCGGTAAGGGCCATTATTAAAGACCATAAAATCGTTATTGCTCCTCAGACAGCGTTTTTCTCGGCGGCTATAGAGTCTGAGAGAGGCTTTCCGGCTCCGGGCTTCAATCAGCCGGGCATATCGGGCTATATTATTTTCTATTCTCGTTATCTCCCGGCAATATTCTTTAAAAAACCGGAAACGGGCTGAAGCCCGGAGCCGCTGAGAAAAGAATAAGTTTAATTGCACCAGGTTATTTATCCTTTTATTCAGGCCTAAATCCTTCCCCTTTATCTTTACCTGATGGAGATCCATAAGGGATAACTGGTATGGCCCTTCAATGCCGTTACCTTTGACAAGGAAATTACCGGCATGAAAATCCGTATGATAGACCCCTTGCTGGTGGACTTTCTTGACCAATTGGGCCAGTTGGTTGGTTAGGGTCATCTCTCGCCTAAAGCCTATCTTTCGGCCCTCTCGTAATGAGAGATTATCCAGAGAGAAGGCATCCTTTATCTCTTCCGTTATTAAGTAATTTTCTTGCAATATCCTCCCCTTATACCGCTCGCCGATAGCTAAAGGGTTTATAGTAGGGATGCCTTTCTCTTTTAGCCTCAAGGCCGTCCCTGCCTCTCTTTGGGCCTTAGAAGGGCGAAAAAGATACTTGAACTGATCGCTCCACCCTGGTAATTTATATATCTTGAGATAGATACTCATAGGGTCGTTTCGGGTAGGGAGTTCTCCCTGGACAATGCGCCGTATACGCCTGTCCTGTACAGTTAAACCGCTCTTCCCTGCTAGCAAGGCGTTTAGTGCCTCATAGGTTTCCTTAGTAAAGGCCGGCAATAGGTCTTGACGAATAAACCATTTTGTCCCGGCAAGCTGGATAGGTGTAGGAGAGAACCCTGGTGGCACTCCTTTGATGTCCGTCGGTCTTAAACCCATGCTGGCTGGGCATAAACGCAAATGCCAGAACAGAACGTACCAATATATGGCAGCCTTTTCCCGATAGTAGGGGGACCTGAATAAAGTAAGAAGATTGAGCAGGCTAGTAAATAGAGTGCTTAATATCAGTCTGAGGGATAACATAATAACCAGTAAGGTTAATCGGTGCCATCCCCGATGCTTCCTGAAGAAGAGATAGCGGGAGCGATAGTATTCTACCCGGGCCTTAGCCAGTTGTATTTGGGCGCTCTGGCCTTGAAGATGGACGATCTGGGCCGCAGGTAGATGATAGACCTTCCAGCCGGCCCTCCGGAGTCGAAAACACCAATCGGTCTCTTCCAGAAAAAAGAAATAGTCTTCATCCAATGGTCCTACTTGTTTAATCGCCTTGCTCCGTACCAGCATGCAAGCCCCTATAACAGACTCTACCGCCAACGGCTCATCATAAGCCTGGTATTTACTGGGATACTTAGAGGGGAAAAGGTATCGCAGCAAACTCTTATTAGTCAACTCAGTCAGCAGGTTAGGAAAATTATCAAAGGAGTTTTGTTTGGAACCAGCAGCATGAAGGAGTTGTCCACCAACTAAACCTACCTCCGGTCTCTTTTCCAAGAAGTCGAGGAGATAAGAAACCACTCCAGGCTTAAAGATTATATCGGTATTAAGGATAAGGACATAGGGACTGCTTGCCACCAGCAAAGCAGCATTACAGCCCCCAGCAAACCCTTTATTAACCGTATTCCTGATCAGATTAACCTGGGGAAACAACCGCCCTACTGCCTCGATGCTGCCGTCCTGAGAGGCATTATCCACTACCCAGACCTCCATATCTATTCCCTCTGTAGCTGCATAGAGGGACTGGAGGCAGTTCAAGAGGAGCTGCCGAGTATTGTAATTAACAATAATAACTGATAATAAAGGCATCAAATTGTAATTACTCGGATTTCCACGGAACAATTTTTGCCATCATTGCAAAATTAGCAATGCAAAATTAGCAATTAACAAGAAGGAATTGATTTTGAAATGCTAATTGCTAATTTTATATTTTGCATTGAAACGGATTTTTGTCCACCTGTCTGCGTGCATCCTGACGCCTAGGCAGGCCCGTGGTAAAAATCCCCTGAACACTTACCTTACTTACCTTGAATTCAGTTTCTCAGTATGCGGTATATGAGCCATTTGTCCCCGCCTTCCTCTCTCCTGGCTTGCATCTTGCCTGGTATCAAGGCCAACTCGTCAGGGTGCATAGCCTGGAGGAAGGCGGTTAAGCCGGGACCTAAATCCCTGGTATCCACAATAAGGTAGTGGGCCCCGGTCTTTCTGGCTAACTGTATAATTGCCGAATAATTGTAGTCTTTCAATGATATGGTTTTACCCCGGGCATAAAAGGCAAAGCGGGGATCGCGGCTTATAATAATGGGGTGCTTAATCCCGTTTTCCCTGAGCCAGAGCCCAATCTCCTTCCTCAAATCCTGATTTCCTCTAAGGGATGCCAGGGACTTGGGCAGCATGATAACCATAGCCAAAATAACCAGTAGCCCTGCCCATCTATTTGCTGACCATAAGGAGCTTTTCTTACTAAGTCGGGCTGCCAGCTCCCATAGTCCCAACCCACACCATAACAGCACCAGGATAACTATAGGCAAAAAATAACGCTTGCTGGAATAATGATGGGTAAGGAAAAAGAGCCAGAGCAAGAAAAAATATGGGATAGTGTAGGCGGCAAGATAAAGCTCTCCTTTATGGTATTTAGGGAGGGTGTGGCGCCTGACCAGACCAAAGAGAAAAAAGATGATCAGGAAGGGATGGGCAGCAGAAAAAAATTTCAGGATCAGCTTATAAAAGGCTATAAAGACAGTCATTTTGTCTCGATCTCAGGGGCTTGAGTGAGGCCAATAAGGGTTTTTAAACTCTTCTTTTTGGTCAGCATCCAGGAGCCAGTTTCTAGCTTGAGATGGAGCAGATAAGGGAATGCTAGCAGGAAAAAGGCCAGGGCTATAGAAGTAACAGCCACTAATCTTTGTCTATAATCTCTTCTAAAATGCCTTGCCCCAGCCACCATCACCCAAAGGACCAGGATAAATAGCGTGCCAAGGCCCTCCGGCCGGGTCAGATATGCCAAAGAGCCGGCCACAGAAGCCAGGAAATAGTAGCGATATTTTTTGCTGATAAGGGCTTGCCAGCCAAGGGCTATTGCCAGCACATAAAAAAAGATATAGGTAGCTTCAGAAAGTACTTCGGCTGAGGTGCGTACCAGATAAGGCTGGCAGGCAAACAGCAGACTGGCAATGACTGCCGTAGGGAAATTAAATATCTTAAGGCCCAGAAAATAAACGGGTATTAGGGTTAAGGAGCCAAGAACTACTGAGACAAACTGACCAGCCCTTTCAGGTTCAGAGAATAACGGGTATATCGGTGCAATAAGCAAAGGGTAGAGGGGATGAAAATCTTCGGCTATGCCTTTATGAAACTCACCATGGCTGAAGTGTTCCGCCATCTCCAGGTATTTTATCCCATCCTTAGCGATCATACCAGCATTATGTGCCGCTGTTATACGAATAACCAGGGCAATAAGAATCAGGATGATCAACGCTAATGACTTGTATTTTATATCTTTCAATCTTGTCCCTTTCTCTTGTATCTCAAATCTTCTCTGGATTACTCTGGTTTTAAATTAACCGCCTTCGGCGGGACTTTTTAGACCTGTCTGACAAGGCACAGGCAGGCAGGATCAACAGGAGTTACAATTTTTTATCTTTGGAGCCTCCTCCACATCTGACCAAAAGTAGTTAATCGGTTGAAAGAGCATAATGACTCACCTGTGTAAGAACAGGAGATTTGGAGATTATGAGGATAGGGGGATATAATTGTTATTTCCCCTATCTCCTTATCCCCCTTTTCTTACACTTTTGTATTTATCATGTTTTATCCTGTAAATCCTGTCAAAAAAATGAAAATTCCTATACGATCTAGTTAAGGAATTCCGGCCTAGGCGAGGCCTAATCAAAAAGAGTAAGGCTGGAACCAAGCTTACGGCGGCCAAGGCATTGATAAACATCATTAGAGATAGCAGTATAGCCATTTCTGCCTGAAAGCGGATACTGGATAGAAAATACCAAAATATAATCGCGCCTATCAAGCAAAGGGCCGTGAAAGTAACGGCCATTCCGCTGGTAGTAATAGCTTTTTGGATGGCGGTTGTGAGATCCTGTCCCATTTTTTTGTATTCCTGCCTTGCTCTATCCATAATATACACAGCATAATCAACTCCCACACCGATTCCTAAAGCTGTCACGGGAAGGGTATTTATATTCATGCCAATATCAGCTAGTACCATATAAGCTGTACAGATGAAAGTAGCCATAACCAGAGGGGCGATTATCAATAAAGTAGCAGTGATAGAAGAATAGCTGATAAAGATGCATAAAAATACCATGGCCAGCACCAGGATCAAATTCCATCGGTTAGATTTAGCTATCATTTCATTAGTACCAGCTAAGACCCCTATTATACCTCCGGCTAATTTAAAACTGATATCGTTAGTGGGGTAGCTTTTGATAAAATCCTGGGCCTGGCTTATAACTTTTTTAATAGTATCAGGCCGGGTATCTTTGTAATACATGGTTATTTTAGCCTCTTTGGCCTTCATATCTATATAAGAAGAAAGGACTCGGGGCACGGTTGATCCACATTCGTATAAAAAAAGGAGCCCGCCTACTTCGGATAAAGTACCAGGCACCATAGCCCATTTAGGATCGTCGTAATGCCATATTTTATTAACAGCCTTTACTAAGGTTGCTATACTTATTCCTCCTCCAGCGCTCGGGTTTTTTAATAAATGAGCCTGAAATTTTTCCATAATAGAAAGAACCCTCGGTTCTTTCATAATAAAGGGATGATCGCCCGATAGGATTATATGGAGTTGATTTGCTCCAATAAAGTTTTGGTTAAGCCAGGCGGAAGCTTTATTATACTCCGAGTCAGGATATAGCAAGGATGAGCCAGGCCGATTGTCTCCGATGATGAGTTTGGGGCTTATGGCTGAAGATAGTCCCAGCAAAACCATTGCTATTATCAATATTAACCAACATCCTCGGCGGTTAGTAGAGAAAGCTGCCATATGCTTCAGATAAGCTGCTATAGGTTTGACCTTGTACCGGGTTCTTTTTTTAGGGGCTGGGAGTAAGGATATTAATAAGGGTGTTAAGATCAAAACGGAAACAATGATGCTTAGCGCCCAAAAGGCGCAAAAAAAAGCTAATTTTCTCATCACTGGTATAGAGGCTACAGCCATAATCAATATCCCACCAGCATCGGTAATTACTCCCACCGTGCCGGGGAGGAAAAGCTCCCCCATAGCTAGAATAGCTGAACTTTCCTTATCGCCGGTAATTTCGTATTCTTCCAAAAAACGTTCCGTTACTTGGACAGAATGGCTGATACAGCGGGCCGTAATAATTAGAGGAATTACCAAGGTAAGGGGATCGAAATTATAACCCATCATGCTAGCAAAACCTAATCCCCAGAGACAACTCACTGTCGCTCCCACTAATGGGACGACAACACCCACTGACCTCCTAAAATAGAAGGTTAGAAGTAATGCCAGAACCAGCATAGTAATCATCAAGATAAATAAGGTTTGGGGATAGTAATGATCAACCCAGCCATAAAGCATGGGCTGTCCCGTAATGTATAATCGGGTGTTTTTATCCTCCACCTGTTTTTGTAATTCTTTCAGTCTAGCAAAGAGGTCTCCATAATCTACTCTGCCTTCCAAAAAGCCCGCCGTGATTAAGGCAGCTTTCCCATCAAAAGAAATAAGCCTGCCATAAACTGCTTCATTACTAAAACACTGGGTTCTCAATCTTGCTAACTCCATAGGGGTTTCAGGGATTTTATCAGGCAGTAATAGCTCAGAATATACCATACCTATTAAGGTTGTCCTTACACTTCGGGTATTGATGTGGGCTAATGAATCAACCTGATAATGATCTATACCGGGAAGGAAGTCCATTTGCTCGGTAAGGTATTTGATCTTGGACAATGTTGTAGGGTTAAAGATATCTCCAGTTTTAACCTCCAGGGCTACGGTTAATAAATTTGCTCCACCAAATTTGTCCTTGACTTCCTGATGTACCTTAATAAAGGGGTGATTTGCCGGGAGCAAGTCTTCAAATTTAGAATAGAGGGAAAGTTTTAGCAGATGGTAAGAGAAAAAGATGGTGGTTAAAAAGATAACCAGTAAGGTTAGTAACCGATGTTTCATAATCCATAGGGCAAATCTTAAGCTCATACCTGACAGAGTAAACTCCTCTATTAGCTCTTCTATTAAATGTTATAGCGCCTCATATTTTTAGTTTGATATTGCCCCATTATTGTTGGGGATCCCCTCTATAAGCTTGTCTCTATAAAGACGGACACAATATCCTACCCCTACAGCACGGAATCGGATAATGTCAGCCTAAATATGCCTTTTCTAAGATCGTATTAAACAAGGGGCTGAGGGCCTGATAAGAGAAAGAGGTTTCTATTTTTTCCCGGGCGGCCCGGCCCATCTGTAGCCGCAGTCCTGGATTTTCGATTAAGAGAGTCAGCTTCTCTAACCACTCCTGAGGTTGCGACACTAAGAAGCCTTCTATTCCATTGGCTACTATGTCCCTATTAGCCTCGGTAACAGTGGCTACTACAGGCATACCTAGCGCCATATATTTCAGGAGTTTAAAGCCACATTTACCCCTTGACCATAGATCATCACCCAGGGGCATTAGGCCAATATCAAAACTCCCTATCTCTTCTACCTCTTCTTCTTCCCGCCAATACTTATGGATTGCCCTTACTCCTGGTAGCTCAGGAAATTTCTGGCTGATGATCTTTAGCGCCACCTGGGGGTATTTTTGGGTTATTTTTTCCAACACATCTCCCAGCCTCTGCAAATAGGGAATGTTGCCGGGACTGCCATACCAGCCTATAATAATCTGATCTCCCGGGGCTCTAGTAGCTCGATAATTGTATCTATCAGTATCTACCGGGGTAGGTAAGGGATAAACGTTCTTATTGAATCTAAGGGCTTCTTGCTGCAAGAAAGAGTTGCCCGCAATAATTGTCTGACAATACACCATCATCCGCTGGAAATTTTTATAACTATTCCTAACCTTAAGGGATAGTGCTTTTTTGGTATTAAGGGAGGGGTCCAGAGCGGGGTACATGATGGCATCGTCAAAATCAAATACAATCCGGGGATTTAAGGCCCTCAGTAAGCTTATTTCCCAGATGTGCAAGAGCTTTTTTTGGATAAAGATGCCCTGGTAGGCCATGGCCTTCGTTAAAATCCATAGCCGCTTCAAGGGTGTTTTAGGCAGATAAGCCAAATCCCACTGCCAACGGCAAGGATCAAGTCGTTTCAGGTGTTCTAACACCCTCAGCTTTGTACTAGGCAGATCTTTTCCCGCTAACAAAAAGAGTATCTTCATGTCCGTTATTCTAAAGAGGTTTCCGGCCCACTATCAGGATTGAGCGGGCAAAATCTATCCCCAGGTATCTGTGTAATGGAGCGGCCAGGTATAGCCTGAATAATCGTGGGATGAAGGGGGCATTATATACCCTATAAATCCCTTCTATCTGATACCCTAGAGAGAGTATAAGACCACCCAGCTCATCGTAGCGATATGGGGTTTTATGGGAAATATCCCAGAAGCGGGTAGGGTGATAGAGATTAGGAGTAGATAGGATCAGCCAACCCCCTTTATTTAACAAAAGAAAGACCCGGCCCAGCAGTCCAAGCCCCTCCTCCAGGGGCAGATGTTCTATAACTTCTAATAAGAGAATGATGTTAAAGGTCTCCTTAATCTCTTCTAAACAATAATAGTCCTGATAATTAGCCCGGTCAGTATCCATACTCCGGTAAAAAATATCAGTGGATAATTGCTTTAGCTTAACTTCCCGGCTGCGGTCATAGGCCCCTATATCCAGGATATTCTCACCATTTTTGACTTTTTGGGCTATTAGTCCATGGACATTTTTGATGACTTTCAGCCGCCAAAAATTTGGGAATTGTTTTCTTATAGCAAGTCTTTCCTTCTGCAACTCACTCCAGTTCATATAATTCCCCACGCCAGCTATACTTAACCTGGTCATAAATTGTTACTTTCCAAAAAAGGATTCAGGCGAGATGCCTGATCTGGTCTCAATGTTATTTGATAAAAACAGCCTGAGTATCCGGCTGGGAAAAAGCTAGCTGAAAAGTATAGACCCATCCTATTTTATACTAAAAAGCGGGTAGTGCAAGGACAATGGTAGGCATCGAGTTTTCTGTCGTGAGGCTCCCCCCTATCCCGATTAGACCCTCTCGACAATAAATTGACATAAGCACAGTAACTGACTATAATTATAGTCATAATGGTGCGACGGTCAAAATTTCTCCTGATTTATGCTCCAGTAACGAAATTACACCTCAAGGCAATTGAGCGAAAGTATTATTCACTTATTCGCACCACTATCGAAGAAGAGTTGCGGTTTGATCCAGATGTTGAAACCAAGAATCGAAAGCCATTGAAACGGCACGTAACATTCGAAGTAGAATGGGAGCTTCGCCTTGGCCCAAACAATAGATTTAGAGTGTTCTACGACATAGATATGGATTTTCATAGGGCTCACATATTGGCGATTGGAGTAAAGGAGAATGATCATTTATTTATTGGCGGAAAGGAGGTTAAGGTATGAAAATTGCATCTGTAGCAGATGTGAAAGCTCATTTCAGCGCCTTTTTAAAAGAAAGTAAAGAGGGCCCCGTGGTAGTCACCCTAAATGGCCGTCCAACAGCAGTATTGCTTTCAGTTGAAGACGAAGATGAAATAGAGCGTTTGTCATTAGCTTATTCGCCCAAGTTTCAGAAAATATTAAATTCAGCCAGACGGCAGATTCGTGCTGGTAGCGGCATCCGACATGAGGATTTTTGGAGAGAAGTAGATGATGATGACAAATGAGGCCTAAATTACAAATAGGTCTACTGAGTCGCTGAAGCTGACGTCAAAACCGTGGGCGTGAATTTTAGATTTAAGTGTTTAGGGGGGGTTGCAGGGCTACTTTTAAAACTTCATCCACCTTATCTGCAAAGCAGAAGTCTAACCCTGATCGAATGTGGGCCGGGATATCCTCGAGGTCTTTATTATTCTGTTTAGGTAGTATGACCGTTTTGATACCTGCCCCCTTAGCAGCCAGGACCTTCTCTTTTATCCCCCCTACGGGTAAGAGCTTGCCCCTTAAGGTTATCTCTCCGGTCATAGCTGTATCGTTCTTCACGGGCCGGCCCGTGAGCAAAGAAGCCAGGGCAACCAGTATAGTAACGCCGGCTGAAGGGCCATCTTTTGGGACTGCACCCGAGGGTACATGGATATGGATGTCATAATTATCAAAAAAGTCTTCCGGTATTTGCAGGGTCTGGGCCTTGGAACGAATATAGGTCAAGGCAGCCTGGGCCGACTCTTTCATTACATCACCTAGTTGACCTGTCAGAGAGAGATTCTTTTGTCCCCTCATCTTAGTAGCCTCAACAAAGATAATATTACCGCCAGCCGGGGTCCAGGCCAGACCAGTAGCCACACCAGGGACAGTTTTACGCTCAGCAATCTCCGGAAAGAACTTAATAGGTCCCAGGAAATCGGCCACTCTCTTGGGAGTAATTACTATGGTATCTTTTTTGCCTTGAGCTACCTCTTTCGCCACTGCCCGGCAGATAGTAGCTATCTCTCGCTCCAGATTCCGTAGCCCTGCCTCCCGGGTATACTCAGTAATAATCTTATCTAAAGAACCATCTTCAAAAGTCAGCAATTCTTCGGTAAGGCCATGCTCTTTTAATTGCCGGGGGATTAAAAATTTTTTAGCAATCATTATCTTCTCTTCCTTGGTGTAGCCGGGTAGCTCTAACACCTCCATCCGATCCCGTAGAGGCGCTGGTATGGGGTCCAGGATGTTGGCTGTGGTGATAAACATGACCCTGGAGAGATCAAAATCTGCATCTAGATAATGGTCAGAAAAAGAAAAGTTTTGCTCTGGGTCCAGCACTTCCAGTAAGGCCGCCGTAGGGTCGCCCCGAAAATCGGTTCCTACCTTATCTATCTCGTCCAGCATAAACACCGGGTTATTAGAACCGGCCTTCTTTATCCCCTGAATAATCCTACCAGGTAAGGCCCCTACATAAGTGCGGCGGTGTCCGCGAATCTCTGCCTCGTCCCGTATGCCGCCAAGGGAGAGCCGGACAAATTTCCTCCCCAGGGCCCGGGCAATAGACTTACCCAGTGAGGTCTTACCTACCCCCGGTGGCCCTACAAAGCAGAGGATAGGACCCTTCATATCCTTCTTGAGTTTCCTGACAGCGAGATATTCCAAAATCCGTTTCTTTATTTTCTCCAGGTTGTAATGATCCTCTTCCAAGACTTGTTGGGCAGAAGGAATATCCAGATTATCCTCCGTGGATATAGCCCAGGGCATCTCTATCAGCCAGTCGAGATAGGTACGGGCAACGGTATACTCTGCGGCTGCGGGTGGGATCTTGGCCAGACGATTCAATTCTTTTAAGCTCTGTTTTTCTACTTCAGGGGGCATCTGGGCCTTTACAATTTTTTCTCTGAGCTCCTCTATTTCACGGCCCCTGTCTTCACCCTCCCCCAGCTCTTTTTGAATAGCTCTCAGTTGCTCCCGTAAATAATAATCCCGCTGACTCTTCTCCATTTCCCCTTTCACCTGGGAGTGAATCTTGGTGCCAATCTCCAATATATCTAACTCGCGGTTTAACAAGACCGTAATCTTCTCCAGTCTCTTCCTGACATCTAAGGTCTCCAAAATATCCTGCTTTTCCTCAGTACTAATGTTAATATTGCTAGCCACAAAATCTGCCAGGCCATTTGGGTCTTCAATATTAATAATCATCATACCTACTTCTTTAGGCAGATTAGTAGCCACCTCTATCGCCTTCTGAAATAGGTTCTTGATGTTCACCATAAGCGCATCAGTCTCCAGATCCCGCTCTACTGTCTCAGGGATAATTTCTATTCTGGCCTTAAAATATGGCTCTTCTTGGATAAACTCTCCGAGCTTTATTCTAGATAGTCCCTCTACCAATGCCCGGACTGTCCCATCGGGCATTTTAACCATCTTCATGATATAAGCGGCAGTACCCATAGAGTAGAGATGCTCAACCCTGGTCTCTTTTTCCTGCGGCTCCCGGGTCGTTATTACTCCCATGACCTTATCTGTATTTAATACGGTATCAATAAGATTGAGGGATTTGGGCTGGCCAATTAGCAGGGGCATGACCATCTTGGGAAATAATACCGTATCTTTTAGAGGCAATATCGGTAATGTTTCCGGAATTTGGATATTATCTCTCACAAATTGTTCGCTGCTCTCTGACAAAACTATCCCCCCTTTTTTGCATCCTTCATTGGTTAATGGTTAATGGTTATTAGTTATTGGTTACTGGTCTTTGGTTACTGGTCTTTGCTCTTTGATCTTGGTTCTTTGCTCTTATTAATATATTATCTTGTTAATCAAGGATTATCAAGCATTTGTAAAATTTGTACGGGTAATGGCTATCAGATTTATTTTTGGCAGGTAGGGCAGTAGTAGGTGCTGCGGTTAGCAAGTTTAGTGCGGACGATCCTGGTAGTGCAATGAGAGCAGGCCTCTCCTTCTCGCAGATACACCTTTAAAAAATGCTTATAGTTTCCCTCTTTACCCTCTACATCCAGGTAATCAGAAAAAGAGGTCCCGCGGTGTTCTATAGCGGCCCGCAGGACCCCCTGCATAGCTTGCCGGAGCCTCTTAATCTCTTCCATCCTCAACTGGTTAGCGCTCCGTAGGGGCTTGATGCCAGCATGGAATAGTATCTCTGAGGCATATATGTTGCCGATCCCAGCTATGCGTTTCTGGTCCAGCAAAAAGTCTTTTATTGCCCGACGGCTCTTGCTCAACAGATGTGCCAGGCGCTGCCAGGTAAAACCAGCATCTAAAGGGTCTGGCCCCAGGCCCATAACAAATGGGATCTGCTCGGGCTCAATGCCTTCATATAATTGAAGGCGGCCAAACTGCCTCTGGTCATGATAAATCAATTGGCCGCCCTGCGAAAAAGAGAATAGGACATGGGTATGTTTATCTACCGGGGCAGTGTCGGGATAAAATATCAGCCTACCGGTCATACCTAGATTTACCATTAGATAGGCCTTTTGTCCCGTCTGCATTATTATAGCCTTACCCTGCCGTTCCACTCGACGGATAGCTCTGTCCTTTAGCTTATTCCTAAAAGGGTCACTGTTTATCACCATTTTAGGCTCAAGTACCTGGACTTCTTTTATTATGCGCCCCAATACCTTTCCCCTGAGACCCTTAACAATAGTTTCTACTTCGGGCAGTTCTGGCAACTTCTGCTATCTCCCCTTCGTCTTCAGGGCCAGTATTATCTTTTCTGGAGTAATAGGCAGGCTATAAAGCCGTACGCCAATGGCCTGATAAATGGCATTAGCGATAGCCGCAGCGGTAGGTATGTGGGGCGGCTCGCCTACACCACGGACACCGTAAGGATGCTGGGGGGAAGGTTCCTCAATAATAATGGTCTCGATAGGAGGAAGGTCTATAGCTGTGGGCATTTTATAGTCAGCAAAATTAGGGTTGATGACTTCTCCCTGATTAAATTTCATCTGTTCGAATAGGGCAAATCCCATCCCCTGGGCTATTCCACCCTGGATCTGTCCTTCTACTAACCCGGGATTAAGGGCGAAACCAGCATCCTGAGCCCCTACCAGCCGTAAGACCCTTACTTCACCGCTCTTGGGGTCAACTTCTACTTCGGCCCCCTGGGCTACAAAGGTTATAGTATTAGCTAAAGATTGATCACGGGCTCCACCCTTTATCCAATCAGTATGCTGTTTTTTATGCCGGGCAGACAGCTCACCTATGGCCAGTTTCTGATCAGTATTTTGTCGGTTGAATATATGGCCATTATCTATTCCTAAGTCCTCTGGCCTGAGGTCTAATTCTTGTGCAGCTATTTCCAGCAATTTATCTTTGGCTTGCTGGCAGGCGATCCTGGTAGCATTGCTCATATTATACGCCAGCCAACTGCCACCGCTTGCCGGTGCTTCTATAGCCCTGCTAGTACTTTCGGTTCGTATCCGGACTTTTTCTAAAGGGACAGATAGCTCCTCAGCAGCTACCTGGGCTAATACCGTACTAGAACCCGTCAGGTCTACTGAACCGGTTATAATTTCTACATCACTATCCCGGGTAATCATTACCTCTATGCCACAGCCAATGCCCATAGTGTTCCATTGACCACAAGCCAGCCCCTTACCACGGTTCCCATGTGGGGCAACCTTATCCCACTGGATTGCCTCTGCTACTCCCTTCAAGACCCGCTCCAGGCTACAGCGATCTAGTTTTTCCCCAGCAAAGGTCATATCGCCATCCTGTAAGATATTTTTTAGCCGAAATTCTAATGGATTCATGCTCAATTTCTCGGCTATCTCATCCATCTGTGACTCTATAGCAAAGGTAACTTGAGGAAAACCCGGGGCACGATAAGAGCCACAAGAGACCGTATTGGTATAGACACAATAGCCCTCCAGCCGGGCATTTGGTATTCGATAGGGACCGCAGGCGGCTGAGGTAGAGCCCTGAGCGGTCAAGGGGCTCATGCCGGCATAGGCGCCAGAATCATATATCAGTCGGGCTTCGCGGGCTATGATCGTGCCCTCTTTCTTTACGCCGGTCTTGAGATAAATCTTAGAAGAAGAGCGGGGGTTAGAGTACTTAAACTCCTCTTCCCTGGTCATAGTTATCTTTACTGGCTGCTTTGCTTTCCTGGCTAATAATACTGCTACATGGGAGATAAGGGGTGGGAACTTACCGCCAAAACCCCCGCCAATCACGGATGGGATTACTTCTACCTGATCTTCTGGTATGCCCAGGGCCTGACAGAGGAGCATCCGGTGCATAAAGCTACCCTGAGTAGATACCCAGAGGGTTACTTTACCGTTGGCATCTACTTTTGCCAGGGCAGAATGGGGCTCTAAATAGCCCTGGTGGACATTGGGTGTAGTAAAAATACCTTCAAAGATAAAATCGGCTTCCTGAAAGGCCCTCTCTACATCGCCCACCTTTGACCGGTAATAGAAGTTTATGTTCCCTCGGCCTCTGCCTGCCAGGGCTCCCTTATATTGCCCTAATTCTTCATGGATAATAACCGCTTCGGGCTTCATAGCCTCTTCTGGGTCAAATACGTCCGCTAATGGCTCATACTCGACTTGAATAAGGGCAAGGGCCTCTTCAACTATATCGTCTCGCTCCGCTGCTACAGCAGCTACCCGATCACCTTTATAGCGCACCTTATCCCGGGCAAAGATCCATTCATCAGAGATCAGCCAACCATAAGGCTTAGCTGGTGCATCAGCGGCAGTAACTACTGCCTTCACACCCGGTAGCTTTTCCGCTTTGCCGGTATCCAGGGATACTATCCGGGCATGGGCATAAGGGCTGTAGAGGATCTTGCCGCATAACATACCTGGCCCATACTTATCATCGCCAAATAATGCCTTACCCGTGACCTTATCCCAGGCATCTACCCGCTTCACTATTTTGCCTAGAACCTTATAAGTACTCATATTGTTTCTCTTTTTCCCAGATGCCCACAGATATTTTAGTGAGCAGTAAGCCGTGAGGAGTAAGAAGTTAACGGCTCACTGCTTACTCCTCACCCTATTTAATCTCCTGATAATCTGCGTTCATCTGCGGCCAAAATAGGGAATTATGATCCGACAGACATTATCGCCTTGACGATTTTATCATAACCGGTACAACGGCAGAGATTGCCCGCAATAGCCATTCGTACCTCCTCTTCACCAGGCCTGGGACAGCTATCTAATAAAGCCTTGGCTGCTAATACCATTCCTGGAGTGCAAAAGCCGCATTGGATAGCCCCATGATCAATAAAGGCCTGCTGGATAGGATGGAGTTGGTCTCCTTCGGCTAGCCCTTCAATAGTAAGTATATTCTGGCCAGCTACTTCTACGACTAAGGTCAGGCAAGAATTAATGGCCTGGCCGTTGACCAATAGGGTACAAGCCCCACAATCGCCCTGGCCACAACCCTCTTTCGTGCCGGTAAGGCCCAGGTCTTCCCTGATTACCTCTAATAAAGTCTTATTGGCTTCTACAGTAAAACTATATCGTTTCTGGTTAACCGTCAGAGTAATAGGGTATTTAGAAAATTCCATGCTCTTCTCTTGTAACCGTTCACCCGAGTGAGTTTTCTTAACCACTAAGGCACAAAGACACCAAGGAAACGTAAAACGCAAAGCTAAAAGTGCAAAGCTGAGGAATAATTACCTTAGTTTTACACCTTGCATTTTAAGCTTTGAGCTTCTTAGTGGCTTAGTGCCTTGGTGGCTGAATGATTACATCTAGATTATCCTGGCAGCATGAGTGATGGCCCGGGCAGTTAAAACCCGTACTATTTCCTGGCGATATTCGGCTGATCCCCTCAGGTCTGTTATCGGTTGAGCGTGGGCTGCAGCTATACTGGCTGCCTTCTCTATCTCCTCCGGAGCAATTATTTTGCCTTGGAGGCTATTCTCTGCCTCGACCACCCGTATAGGAGTAGGTGCAACCGCACCCAGAGCAATCCTTACCTCAGCACAAGTCCTTCTATCTGGTTTTAGGGCCATGAGGACTGCTACTCCCACGATAGCAATCTCCATGGCCCGCCGGATACCATGCTTCAAATATATGGCCTTACTCCTTTCAGGCATGCGTGGTACCTCTATCTCTTGTAGTATTTCACCATCCTTTAATATAGTCTGGTTAGGGGCACAGAAGAACTCTTCTAGTGGGATAAATTTTTTACCTTTTAGCCCCCGGACTACTGCCCTGGCATTAAGTACCAGTAGCGGGGGGGCAAGGTCTGCCGAAGGCACTGCATGACATAGATTGCCTCCTACGGTACCTTTGTTCCTTATCTGTACCGAACCGATGGTTTGGGCAGCCTGGGCCAGTATAGGGTAATAGCCGAGGATCCATGGATTATGTAGCAGTTCACTATGGGTTACTAACGCCCTGATCCTCAAGCCTTTTTCAGGATCATATTCTATCCCTTTCAATCGTTTGATCTTTTTCAGATCAATCAAAAACTGTGGCTTAACCAGGTTTCGCTTCATCTGGATTAATAAGTCTGTACCACCGGCCAATAAGCGAGCTTGCCCCTGGGCTTCAGAGAGGAGGCGGCAGGCCTGATTCAAAGAAGTAGGTGCATAATAAGAGAAAGTAAGCATTTTCTGTTATCTCTCTTCCGGTAATGAAATAAGCAGTAAGCAAAAAAAGCTACCTAACTGCTTCTTTTAGGGCTTTACCCGGTTTAAATTTAGGGCTCCTGCTAGCCGGTATATTAATTTTTGCCCCAGTCTGGGGATTGCGGCCTTTCCGAGCCGCCCGATTTCTAACCGAAAAGGTTCCAAAACCAACCAGGGTAACGCTATTTCCCTTTTTCAAATCCCTGGTTACCCCAGAAACAATGGCATTTAATGCCTGATCGGCCTTGGCTTTAGTAATATTGGCCCCCGCTGCTATTTGAACAATAAGATCTGATTTGTTCATAACCTATCCCTCCTATATAAAGACGTTATACAAGAAAAACTTTTTAGATTTTTGGGCAGTCATACTACAAAATTCTGCCTCAGAGGTCAAGAGAAAAAGAAGCTGGAGTTTCCCCAAAAATTTCTGCAACCAGGTATCATCCTTTTCAAAATTTCACCGCAGATCTCTGCGACCTCTGCGGTTAGTTCCTACTCCTCTGAGCGGGTAATGCTTTGCTTACAACAATGCGGAAGGTTTTATACCATCTGGTTTCAGAGTATCTCCACAAACTTTTTCCGCGAAGAGGCCCCTTTGTACAGGATAATGGCCTGCCGGGGACGGTCAAAATAGTCTGCCAGGACTTCGATCAGGGCTTGATTGGCTTTACCTTCCCGGGCTGGGGCCTTGACCCATACCCGGTATTCGCCATCGGAGACCTTCTCGACCTTTTCATTTCTGGCGTTGGGCCGTACCCAAACTGTCACTCTCATTAACGTAAATTATACGTAAGCGTTCAGCCCTCAGTTGTCAGTGGTCAGTAATACTTATCGGAAGGCGATAGGCACAAAGCGTGAGAGCGTTAAGCGTAAGGGTAAAAAAATCCCCTCACGCCTTACCCCTTACGACTCGCTCACTCCTTACGCCTCACGATTGTTTTATTTAACTGAAAGCGGAAGGTTGATAGCTGAATACTTACGGTAAAGTTATTTATCGGGCACAGGGGGCGCGGGGTTCACATATCCAGTAAGTAGAGTACTGGGTGCAAGACGGATTATATCCTCTAGCCGCCAGGGTCCCTCCTTCTCGTGATCCTTATAGATGCCGGTTATCTCTTCTGGCCAGGAATAACGGGCTATCCTGCCTCCCCCGGCACCGAATACCTGTCCATTAATATTAGCCGCCTCATCCGTTACTAAATAAACTACAATAGGTGGTACAAATTGCGGTCCCGGCATCTTTATCAAGTCATCGTATTGCTGCTTGGTAATCAAGCCTGCGTCTAGTCTCTTCTTCATCCCGGCTATAACACCTTCATTCAAGGTCATCCGGGTAGCTGCCATAGGGGCGATGACATTGCAAGTTATACCATATCTTCCTAACTCCCGGGCAATGGCCCGGGTAAAACTAACAATACCACCCTTTGCCGCCGCATAGTTGGCCTGCCCAACACTACCCCACCGGTAAGCATCGGAGGTACAAGTTACTATGCGACCATATTTTTGCTCTTTCATCAATCCCGAGGCATGTCGGCACATATTGAAAGTACCATTTAGATGAACCTTTATTACGGTATCCCAATCATCTTCGGTCATATTATAGATCATACGTTCCCGGAGGACACCAGCCCCATTAATCAGGATATCAAGGCGGCCGTATGTATCCACACAGGTCTTAATTATCTTCTCAGCAGCATCAAATTCCGCTACTGACTCATAGCTGGGAATTGCCTCTCCCCCCTTGCTTTTTATTTCCTTTACTACTTCGTCTGCCGGAGCAACCTCACTCCCTTCACCACCCCTTCCCACACCGGGGTCAACTACCACTACCCGCACACCTTCGGCTGCTAGTGCCAGGGCAACCTCTCTAAATATCCCTCTCCCTGCACCGGTTACTATGGCATTCTTTCCCTTTAACCTATCTCCCATTTTCACGCCCTCCCTCTATTCATTAGATTATTGCGTTATTTTAATCCCACGATACAAACGCTTATCGTACATCCACCCGGTTGCCCACCCAGGCTATGGGTTAGGCCCAGGCGCGGATTTTTGATCTGCCTCTTACCTGCCCGGCCCTGGAGCTGGAGGTACATCTCATAAAGCATCCTTATTCCCGAAGCGCCTACCGGGTGGCCGAAACACTTAAGCCCCCCATCGGGTTGTACCGGGAGCCCACCATCAAGGTTAAAGAAGCCCGATTCGATATCTTCTCTGGCCCTCCCCCGGGGAGAAAACTGCAGGTCTTCCATGGTAACCAGTTCGGTTATGGAGAAACAGTCGTGCACTTCGGCCATACTGATCTCCTCTCTCGGATTCTTAATACCAGCCTCTTCATAAGCCCGCTGGCCGGCCAGATAAGTCTCCGGTATGTGGGTATAATCATATTTGGTACTGATTCGCCCATAATCGGCACTAACGCAGATCTGTAATGCCTTGACATAAACCGGATCGGACCTGAAGTTCCGGGCCATATCAGCCCGGGTGATGATTGCCGCTGCTGCCCCATCGCTCACCCCGCAACAGTCATAAAGCCCTAGTGGTTCAGCAATTATTGGGGCATTGATTACCTGCTCCAGGGTAATTTTGTTTTGAAAATGGGCCTTTGGATTGAGAGACCCATTGGCATGGCTTTTGACCGAAATAGCCCCAATGGCCCTCTTCCCCTCTTCGTAGCTCAAGCCATATTTCTCAAAGTATCGGGTAGCTAGAATAGCAAAGGCGCCTGGGGCGGTGAGCATGGGCTGGGTATTGGATACCCCCGGGTAATATCCTACACCCAATCCACTGAAACCCATATCCTTGATCTTTTCTACCCCCAGGGCCAGGACCAGGTCATAAATTCCGGCTGCTACTGCATAGCAGGCATTACGGAAGGCATCAATCCCCGTAGCACAGGCATTCTCTACCCGGGTCACAGGCACACCCTGTAGCCTTAAAGGAGCGGTTAACCCCATGCCGGTCTTGGCAGAAACATCATAAGAGGCCCCGACCCAGCCTGCTTGAATATCTTTGGGTTCCACCCCAGCATCTTCAAAGGCTTCATATGCTGCCTCTACCACCAGGTCTGAGGCACTTTTATTCCACAGTTCCCCAAATCTGGTGCAGCCCATACCCACAATAGCTACCCTATCTTTTATACTCCCTGACATTTCTCTTTTCCTCCTTATTAACCCCCTTTAAATTATATTCAGGACGCAGGTTTACGCAGATTAGCGCATATAATAGCAGGTTATTCCTTACCCCTAATAACCCAATAACGCAATAACGCAATTGGGTTATTGGGTAATAACCAGTGACTAATGACGAGATGTTCATCTGCGTCCAAAAAGAAAATTCCTATGCTATCTGGTTAGCTCCTTATTGGTTTGGTCTTCCAGTAATAATTGTGAATTCCCCGGTCAAAGAAAAGCTTCCGGAAGGTTAACTCTACCGGCATGCCTACCTTGACCTCTGCGGGGTCCCGGTCGGTCATCTCAAAGGCGGCCCTACCTCCTCCTTCAAAATCTATAATGGTAACGGTCAGAGGAGGGTCCAGGCTGGCAGCCAGCTTATCCTGGGTATAGGTACAGACTGTTCCCTTTTTGTCATAGAAGGGATAATCATCAAATTGGTCTTTGGTACCGCATTCCACACATACCCTCTGGGGCATGACGTAAGATGAAATCAGGCCCGCCTGGCTATATTGTGGTGTCCCGCACTTTTTACATTTTACCCCATAGAGGGAAAGGAGTATCTTGGCATTACGCCGGAGGTTGGAGAGAGAGGTAGGAGGAAGATCGGGACGTCTGGATTTTTCCATGCTCACGATATTTCTCCATCTGAGGTAGGTGGGATAATTATAGATCATTCTCTTGGTGTTTAACTGCCTGGCAAAGGTTCCATTGTTTCTAACTTTTGCGATACCATTGGTGACTTTCAGAATAAAGACATCCACACCATTCCCGTAGCTAGCAAAAAGGAGCCTATCGCCGGCCTTTGCCTGTTCTAAGGCAGCTACTAGCATCATACTGGCCATGGCCGTCCCGGTATGCCCAATTTGCTCAAAGAATGGCTCCTGAAGCTGTTCTTTGCTGATACCCAATTTCCTGGCCAGCATAGCGTGCCTGCGGTTATCCGCCGGTGGGTCATAGACAATTTTAGCAAAGCTATCTAAAGACCGCGCAGCCTTTTTTACCGCCCTGATAATAGCCTCTTCCATAATCCTGGAATAACCCTCATCATGCACCATACGGTCTTCCCACATGCGTATGAAGGTATCCTCGTGCGATCGCCACATACCGCAAAATTCATCGGTTATGGTATACCGGTCTTCAACCTCGGCAATAAGGTCTTCTTTCGCTAGAAGAAAAGCTGCACCCCCGTCCCCCACCGACTGCTCAAATTCACTCCCCGGGGCACCTAATCTACAGTCGGAAGAGGTTAGCAGGACGGTTTTAGCAGCCCCGGCTGCCAGGGCATCCAGGGCCGATGAGAGTCCTATGGTGGCACATCTCAAGCTGTTGGAGAAATCCGCTGTGCGGATGTCACTCCTCAAATCAAGGGCCATAGCCATGGTGGCTGAGGCAAGCTTTTCTCTGTAAGGAAAGGTGGTGGAGCAAGCAAAAAGTCCATCAACTTCCTTTCGCTCCAGACCGGTAAGGCAGTCAATCCCGGCAGCTACAGCTATAGTGAGGCTGTCCTCATCAAAATTAGCCACCGTTCTTTCTCCCTTCATGGGAAAAGGCATGGTCTGCCAGGTATTATGGATCTCAGCACGACTCAATCTGTTATAAGGGATATATACACCGTAAGACTTAATACCAACCATTTGCTATCTCCTCTCATAACTCCTGCATCCTGATTTTCAGCTACCCAACAAAATACATATTTATCCTCTAATCATTCACCGCAGAGCACGCAGAGATGAGACATAAAAGTGAACGGCCTCAGTCCCAGCCCCAGTATGGTCTACCTGACCTTCTTTTTCTAGCTTAGCTAGATGGGCCATGATTTGCTGTTCAGCTACCCCATAGAATCTCTCATCAAGCTCTACAGCATAGATCTTCAGCATAAGCTGATGCGGGGTCATATGGCCACCTACCCTTAAGGCATCAATGATCTGCTGTTCCCGGGCTAAGCGGTGCTCATAGTATTCTTTAATCTTTGCCCCGGCATCTTCCATAACTGGTCCATGAGCCGGGCAGATTTTCTGGGCCGGATAATTGAGCAGCTTTTTCAAAGACTCTAAATAATCTATCATATCCATCACTACCACAGTACTGATCCCTACGATATGGTCACCGGTAAAGAGAACCCTGTCCTCTGCCAAATAGAGGCAGATATGGCCAATACTGTGGCCGGGCGTATGGATAGTTTCTAGTTTAGCGCCAGCTATCTCTAATATATCACCATCTTTCAGGGTATCGTCAACCAGGGCCTGGCTGAACTCGCTATTGATAAGATCGGCTTCCTGGTAATGGGCTAATACCTTCGCGCCGGTTAATCTCTTTATCTTCTCTGCCCCTTCAAAATGGTCCCTGTGTCCATGAGTAATAATCAGGTAGGGAACGCTGGGATTGCCCAAGCGCTGCAGCTCTTGCACCACTTGCTGGTATGATTCTTCATGGGCATAGCCAGCATCAACCATGACCAGCTCTTGCTGACCAATGAGATAGATATTGGTGGTGGTGTATAGAGGTTGGAAGGTTTTACTACTAATGGGAATCATGTAGACCCTGGGCGACACCCGCATCATCACTACCCTCCAGTAAATCATCAGTCATTTATCTTTTTACCAATGACCAATGACCAATGACTAATGACTAATGACCACTAACCTAATCAGTTAAGGCGTGATAACTACCTTGATGGGATACTCCCCTTCTATCTCACCAGCCAGGGCCCTTACCCCGGTCTCAGCCTGTTCCAGTGGGTAACGATGGGTAACCATCTTTTTCAGGGGATATTTTTTGGCGGCCACCAGCCTAATAGCCGGGATTACTGCCCTGAAATCGCATGACCGCCCCCCTTGAAAGCGGAGCTCATTCATAACAATAAGGTCGCTGATAAAATTGGGTATAGGCTTGAATCCTGTCAGGCCAATAGATACTACTGTCCCTAATTTCCTGACTGCCTGGATAGACTGGGCAACGGCTTCCGGGACACCAGTAGTATCTATCACCACATCGGCCATCTCTCCATTGGTAATCTCCCTGACCCGTTCTATCGGGTTCTCTTTCTCTACATTGATAGTATGGGTAGCGCCAAATTCCTTAGCTAAAGCAAAGCGGTCTTTATCCCGTGTTAGGCCAGTGATCATAATACTTGCAGCCCCGGCCTCATGGGCTGCTATAGTGCTTACCAGGCCCATCTGTCCTGCCCCCTGGATCAATACCCTATCACCAATGGTCACCTGACCCAATTCCCTTACAAACCGGATACCATTAGCCAGGGCTGATGCTGCCAGGACAGCCTCTTCCGCGGGGATATCTTGGTCTATCCGGTGGACAATAGACCCTGGGTTAACATACATATATTCCCCGTAGCCACCCCAGAGGTGAGGTGGGGTATCAGAAGTTACCGATGCACCATAACCTATCCCTTTATCGCATATCCGATAATTGCCTGTGAGGCAGAGCTTGCACTTCCCGCAGGGGACAAAGGCTTCTACAATAACCCTATCGCCTACCTTAGCCTGGTACAGTTCGCTCGCCTTAGCCCCTATTTCTACTATCCGGCCCAGGATTTCGTGACCCATGATTAAGGGATATTTAATGCCCAGGATTTTAAACTTACCGGAATAGATGCCGATATCAGAACCACATATACCCGTCAGCTCGAGCTTTATTAAGGCATCTTCCGGTCCGATCTTGGGTAGATCAAACTCCTGGATCTCCATCTTCTTATCATCTACTACTACTGCGGCTTTCCCTTTTGTAGCCATATCTCTTCCCTCCAAAATAATAATAGTTTGCCTAAAATTGCTGATTGCCAATTCGTATCCATAAATGTGCTTATTGAGTTAACTCCGAATGCCGTGTTATACGGCGTCGGGCTTATTATATATTTATTCCAACTGAGCGACTGGTATAGCTTCTGTTCTCGCAGGAGCTCGTTTGCCCTCGGCGATTTCGTCAACCCTTTTTAATATTATTGAATGATAATATCGGTAGCCACACTTATCGCATATACCTACAGGAACATTTTCAAGCATAACGAACCCCTCTTTATGCTTGAAGATTTCCTTTTTTACCACTCGCTCTTTGACAGTGCCCTCGCAATATTCACAACTATAACC
>MHDQ01000175.1 GCA_001803565.1 Nitrospinae bacterium RIFCSPLOWO2_12_FULL_45_22
TGGAGGTATATGGTTGAATTAATCCTGGATCCAGTGCGAAAAGGGTTTATTGTTCGTTCTGGATCCAGGTTAGTCAAAGGTAAGCGTTCACGGTGTCAAATTTTCTCAGGCAATTTTGTGATAGCTATTATAGAAAAGATAAGTCTGGTAGGTACGGCAATAATTGTCGTCTTGCAGCCTCCTTTATCTCTCAATTTATATCTTGCCGTAATTATAGCCCTGGGAGCGGCCCTGATAGATATTAAAAGCAGCAAGATTCCAAATTATTTGACCTTCCCGGCCATGGTACTGGGATTATCCTATTTTGGATATGATGAGGGCTGGAGGGGATACCTCTCCAGCCTTGCCGGTTTAGGCCTGGGGATGGGTTTGTTCATGCCCTTATACCTGCTGGGGGGTATGGGGGCGGGAGATGTCAAGTTAATGGGGGCAATGGGTGCATTGGTAGGAATGGGCTTAGCTTTTAAGGCAGTAATTGCCGCTACCCTTGTGGGGGGGGTACTATCGGTATTGACTCTGGCTATCCAAGGCCAGTTAAGCCGAATTATCAAACGTTATTGGCTCATGCTGAAACTCCTTTTGTTTACCGGGGAGATTAGTTATATCCCCCTGGAGGGGGAGATAAAACAGACTAAAATCCATTATGGAGTTGCTATCGCCTTGGGTACCATGATTCTCATATTGGTAGAGGAGGGTTTATGATAACGGCCTCGGCAGCCGAAGAGAAAAAAGAAGAGAAAACGGTCTGGTTCCCCCCGGTGCCAGCTAGTATCGAGGATACCGGCTTAGACCTCCTTTTTCTGGTGGAGCTCATAACTAAGACTTTCTATGTGAACGGAATTTTACGTATTCCTGAAATAAGCGAATATATTAAATTACCGCCCAACTTAGTGGAGGACCTGTTAGATTTTATGCGGAGAGAAAAATATTGTGAGATCCGGGGGGGGAGCGGCACAACCGCTTCTTTCCTCTTTGAATTGACCGACCTGGGACGTTCCCGGGCAGTGGATTTTTTTAATAGGAGCCAATATGTCGGCCCTGCCCCGGTCCCCTTAGAGATGTATGCGGAAGTCTCTTCCCAGCAGACCGTAAAGAACATATTTATCACCCGGGATAATATCCGCCGGGTTTTTCAAAACCTCATTATCAAAGAAAGCCTTATAGATCAGATAGGGCCGGCCATCAATTCCGGGAAACCCATATTTCTCTATGGCCCCCCTGGGATAGGCAAGACCTATCTGGCTGGTCACATCGTAAGCTTATTGGAGGGGAATATCTATATCCCTTACGCCCTTGCGGTAGATAATCAGATCATTAAATTATTTGACCCCACTAATCACGAGCCGGTGTCCCCTTCCCTTTCCCAGGAAAAACATCTCTCCCTCCTGAAAAAAGAATCCTATGATCAGCGATGGATATATTCTAAACGCCCGGTAGTATTGGCCGGGGGTGAGCTAACCATGGATATGCTAGACCTCCAATTTAACCCGGTCTCTAAATATTATGAGGCCCCTTTGCAATTAAAGGCCAATCACGGTATGTTTATTATTGATGATCTAGGAAGGCAAACCATCCCTCCCTTTGTGCTTATGAACCGATGGATTATGCCTTTAGAGAATCATTTTGACTTCCTCACCTTACATACCGGAAAAAAATTTCCCATACCTTTTGATATAATCGTAGTATTTTCTACCAATTTTCCGCCTAAAGATTTAGCGGACGAGGCCTTCTTGAGGCGTATTGGCTACAAGCTCAAGATAGACTATCTTGAGCTGGAAGAATATGAAAAGATTTTCAAACAGTTCTGCCAGCGTAAAGGGATTCCTTATGACCAGGAGATGTTTAGCTATCTGGTTAAGGAGCATCATGAAAAAAAGGGGGTACGATTTGTTGCCTGTTACCCGAGAGACATTATCGAACAGGTTATTGATCTCTGTCATTATCATTCTGTGCCCCTTAAATTTTCTAAAGAATTTATTGATCAGGCGTGGGATGACTATTTCGTGACTGATTTTTAATATTAATGACCGGGAAAAATTTTATTGACTGATGTTCCAACCTCAGGGATAATATAAAAATCGAGGTCCAGCATTTTGGATAAATACGGTAATGAACCGCAAAGCCACAAAGAACACTAAGAGAAATGTGATTAGGGCATTGGGTAATTGGGTCATTCACCAATCTAATAATGCAATAACCCAATGGCCTAATGACGCAATAGCCTAATTACCAAAATTAAATTCTTTGCGTCCTTTGTGTAGTAACAAATTTAATTTAAGGGGGGGAAGGAGATGAATAGATTACTTAGGAACATCCTTCTGCTGATGGTTGCTGTTGTATTAGCAGCCGGGGCTACTTATCTTTCGATAAAATGGCTCCAGAGACAGGCAGCTTTACAGAAACGACCAGGTCTGACTAATAGAGTAGTGGTGGCAGAGGTGGATTTGGTTATAGGGTCTAAGTTAACACCCAATCTCATCAAAGCGGTCCCCTGGCCCAGGGAAAGTATTCCCAAGGAGTCATTTAATGATCCTGGCCAACTAACTGATAGGGTGGTTAAGACCACCCTTTATGCCGGGGAGCCGGTTCTGGAGATGAAATTAGCGCCAAAAGGCATGACCGGAGGGTTATCAGCCGTTATTTCTGAGGATAAGCGCGCCCTGACGGTCAAGGTTAGTGAGATCAGCGGGGTAGCAGGATTCACCCTACCTGGTCGGAAGGTAGATATATTGGTAACGATAGAGGATGAACAAAAAAAGGAGCCTATTACGAAGATGATATTGCAGAATATGAAGGTATTAGCGGTGGATCAAAGTGTAGACCAGTCCGGAGATAAGCCCGTAGTCGTTAATGCCGTTACCATGGAAGTTACCCCGGCAGAGACGGAGATATTGGCTATGGCTGAGGGCGAAGGGAGGATTGGATTGGCCCTGCGGAACGAGGTGGATCAGAAATTTGTTCCTACGAAAGGTGTGCACAAATCTGGCTTAATCCCCGCGATCCGGGTGCCAGCAACGGTGGAAAAGGTGGCCTATAACCCCCCTAAACCTTCACCTAATACTATTGAGGTGATAAGGGGAGTAACCAAGACAAAGGTGGAATCGCTATTTTGAGAAACTATAGGGAGGTAGAGGTAAAGGTAGAGGTGGATAAGGAAGACGGCTGGATAGTAGTTAATATTAACCGGGGGTAGGGGCTGGTTCCGGTAGTATATAAGGGCAGAGAGGGGTAAGTTTGGGTCTCTGCGGCTAAACCATTTATAGGGTGTTAGCTTAAAGGGAGGGGAGGATATGAAAAAAACTAAGGGGGTAAATAGGAGGCTCAGCATTATCTTTTTATTCTTTACTACTTTTCTGTTTGTGGCCTTATCTCTATCCTTTGGATGGGCTGAGTCTGAAACGCCTTCTCCGGGAAATTTACCGCCCGGGGAGGGTTATGGAGCGGTTGCTACCCAAAGATTAAATCTGGTAGTAGGCAAATCCCACATCCTTCATAGTCCGGTGCCCATTAGTCGAATTTCGGTAGCTGATCCGAAAATAGCAGACGTATTGATCATCACGGCAAAGCAGATATATATCAATGGGAAGAAACCGGGTATTACCAATCTGATCCTCTGGCGGGATAGAGAAATTACGGCGATTATGGATGTTAATGTCATTTTTGACTTGACCCAATTGAAAGAAAAGCTCTATCAGATATTGCCTGGAGAGCCCATCGAGGTCCATGCCGCCGAAGACTCGATTGTCCTTTCCGGCGAAGTGTCTGATTCTACTAAGATTCCCCAGGCCTTATCCCTGGTAAAGTCCTTTGCCCCAAAGCCGGAAAACGTAGTTAATCTCCTGCGGGTGGGGGGCGCCCAGCAGGTAATGCTGGAGGTAAAGATAGCAGAGATGAGTAGGGATGTGACCAAGAGAATGGGCTTCAATTTCCGCATCCTTAACCTGGAGCGGGGAGAGACAGCCTTATTTAATATTGGTGATATCGCCACCGGCGACCTGTTTGGGACTCTTGGTTTTACCTCCAATATTACTGCCCGATTGTTACGGGGTAACAGAATATTTGATTTCTTCCTGGAAGCCCTTAAGGAAAAGGGGCTGGCCAGGATCCTGGCAGAGCCTACCCTGATCGCTATAAGCGGCCAGAATGCCAGCTTTTTGGCAGGTGGTGAGTTCCCCGTCCCCGTCCCTCAAGCTGGCCAACTTGTCGGGGCCATAACGGTGGAGTTTAAGGAATTTGGGGTAGGGCTCTCGTTTCTTCCCCGGGTCTTATCCAACGGGTCTATCAATATAGGGGTCAGCACCGAGGTATCAGACCTGGATTTTACGGCGGCAGTAATATTACAGGGGTTCGCGGTACCCGGGGTAACTACCCGAAGGGCTTCTACCAATATTGAGCTGAAAGATGGGCAAACATTTTCTATTGCCGGTCTGCTCCAAGATAATATCCGAGAGATAGTAACCAAGTATCCCCTTTTGGGAGATATCCCCATCTTAGGGGCCCTATTTCGGAGCGAGGAGTTTCAGAAAAAGCAGACCGAATTGGTTATCCTGGTAACACCCCGTCTAGTTAAGCCCCTGGCTGAATCGGCCCAGCGCTTACCCACGGATAAGTATATTGAGCCTAATGATTTTGACTTTTATCTGATGGGGAAGCTGGAGGGGAAGAGCAAGGATGAGCTTAAGGAAAAAGGGCCTGGGGAAGGGAAAGACCGGGCCAAGCCAGAAGGGGGATTAGAAGGGGAATTTGGACACGAGCTCGAATAAATATAAGGGATAGGTATAGGATAAGGTAGAGGAAGCCCTTGTCTCTGTGGCAGAAAGCTTACCCCTAAGGAGGATAAAAAGATGAAGATTCCTACTAGTCTCTGTATTTTAATGGTAGTAAGTAATCTATTTTTGCCAGCTTACGGTCTGGCAGCAGAGCTAACAGCGCTGGAAAAGGACTATGGCCGGGCCTTTCATACGCTCAAGGCCGCCCAGACCCTCAACCCCGACGCCAGTAAAAACCTGGCCCCCCCGCTGGGCCTGGAGGGAAAGGTGGGTGAGAAGGTTATGCAAGAGTATTATAAAATGTTTGAGAAGAAGGAGCCCACGATTACCAATATAATTAATATCGGTACCGGCCAATAAGTCTGTTAGGGAGGTGGTTTTAAATGAAGATAGCACGGCCTATCCGGGGGGAGAGGGGAAGTATCCTGGTTATTACCGCCCTGTCCCTGGTAGCACTGGTAGGGTTTGTGGGCCTTGCCCTGGATCTGGGCCATTTGTATGTAGTTAAAACCGAGCTGCAAAATGCGGCTGACGCAGCCGCCCTGGCAGCCGCCGAAATGATGGACAAGAGTACAGACAGTTTAATTAATGGCCGGGCAGCCGCTATGGCAGTACCTAATAAATTCAACTTCCAAAAGCAGGATGTGTCCATTGCTTCGACGAATGTCACTTTTTCTGCCCAATTATCCGGGCCATATGTTGGGGCGGAGGCGGCTGATCCTGCCACCACCCGGTTTGTCAGGGTTGCCATAAGCCCTCAAGCTATTGACCTCTGGTTTGCCCCGGTTTTAGAAATACTATCTGCCCAGGTACCAGCTATGGCGGTTGCCGGTCCCAGCTCAGCCCTGCAAGAGGCATGTGATCTGATACCACTGGCGGTATGTGAAGATACGACAAGATGCAATTTTGCTGATCCAGATGATCCTTTAGCATGCCCTGACCCCGAGTTCGTCCCGGGAGAGATGTATACGGTCAAACTCCCTCCCGCTGGTTTTAATGAAGCTAGTCCAGGAAACTATTTAGTCTTAGATTTTGGCGGGAGCGGATTTGCCGATGTAAGAGAGTGGATAGCAGGTGGCTATACCGGGTGTGAAGAGTTGGGCGATGGTATTACCACCCAACCAGGACAAGGGGCTGGGCCGGTATCTCAGGGTTTTAATACCCGCTTTGGAGAGTATAAAGGGGGACTATCCGAGGCTGATTATTCGCATGATACCGATGTAAGTGCGCCTATCTCCTACTCTGCTTATACAAATGGCGCTGATAATCCCCACGGTGATGGAGAATTTGGGAGACGGGTCCTGGCCGTCCCCCTGGTGGATTGTACCAACTGGGATGGCGGTAAAAATCCCGTAAC
>MHDQ01000176.1 GCA_001803565.1 Nitrospinae bacterium RIFCSPLOWO2_12_FULL_45_22
AATTTACCATCAGCAGAAAACTTGCCTTGATGAGAAAATGTGTCAATCCGCCAAATTTTTTTGAGCTTATTGAGTTAACTCCGAATAAATATGGCTGAAACTTCTTCTGTTAAGGCCTTAGGAGCAAAACTGTGAAGATCGTTCAAATATCTAATTCATCAATAAAATTGCATAGTTACAGTTTGTTTTCGGAGTTAACTCAATAAGCACTTTTTTAATTGGGTGTGGCTATTCTTTGTCATAAAGACGTAGGGGCCGATTTTATATCGGCCCTAAACAAGGGGGCATATAAAATGCCCCCCTACAATTGTTAATGGATTTCTGACAGAAAATAGTCACACCTTTTTTATTTTGATATTATTTTATGGAAGTGTTAATATTTGGCAATGGGATAGTTAATCCACTGGAGGAACATATTGTAAAGCTAAGAGGGGGGATGTGCCATGAAAAGTAGAACACAATCTGTTAAAGAGAAGCTGCCGATAAAGAACTACCGGAGCACCCTCCGGGGATATGAGCAAGAAGATGCCAGCAATGCCTACCGGCCGGGGGTAAAACTATGTTTAGATAGGGCCCGCCTCTATACGGAGTCTTATAAGCAAACCGAGGGAGAACCTACTATCATCCGGCGGGCTAAGGCCTTAGCCCATATCCTGGAAAATATGACTATTTATATCAGTGAGGGAGAGATGATTGTAGGCAATTATGCCTCTTCGCCCGCCCACCTCACTTATCATCCAGAATATTACTGGCGCTGGCTAGAAAAGGCGGTCAATGATGGTTACCGGGCCTTACTGGATGATGAAGGGCGCGAGCTACTGAGAGGGATATTCCCATACTGGCGCAATAAATCGGTCCAGGGCAAGGAGAGGGATTATCTGCCCGCTGATCTTAAGCCTTATTGGGCATATAATGGTGCTACTTTCTGGGGCCATTTTGCCGAATCCGGTGTGCCGGACTATGGGATGCTCCTGAAGAAGGGCTTGAAGGGCCTGATAAAAGAGGCCCAGGATAAGCTGGCAGAGATCAGTAAAGATAGTACGCTATCTACCCAGGACTTTATCGAGCAGAAGAATTTCTTCGAGGCAGTTATTATCGCCTTAAAGGCCGCTATCACCTGGGCGAATAGGTATGCTGAGAAGGCAAAAGAGTTAGCCAACCGAGAAAATGATCCCCAGAGAAAGAAAGAGCTGGAGAAGATAGCTGAGGTATGTGAGTGGGTGCCGGAAAATCCTGCCCGTACTTTCCATGAGGCCTTGCAAGCCTTTTATTTTATTCACTTAATTACTCATCTGATTGAGGCATATAATAATGGTATCGGGGTAAGGTTTGATCAGGTCTTCTATCCCTATTACCAAAAAGACCGGCAGGGAGGACGCTTAAATCGGGAACAGGCTCAGGAACTGCTGGAACTCCTTTGTCTCAAGATGGAAGAGCTAGGTGTCTTATTCGCCCCTATGCTGGGTGGTGGTGTTCAGGGCAGTAGCCTCTTCCAGACCCTTACCATTGGCGGCCTTACTACCAAAGGAGAAGATGGGATAAATGAGCTTACTTATGTAATATTGGATGCCTGCGACAGTATAAAACTCTCGCAGCCCACTACCGCTATCAGAATCCATCGCAACACCCCTAAGGAGTTTCTCCTGCGGGTCACAGACTCGATAAGAAAGAGATGGGGTACAGTGAGCCTCTTCAATGATGAGTATATGATCCCTAAGCTCCTGAGTTACGGTTTTTCGTTGGAAGATGCCCGCAATTACGGGATCGAGCAGTGTATGCGCTGGACTATTCCCGGCAAAAACATCGTCTATCGCGCTGGCGACGGTATGATCATCCTACCCAAATGCCTGGAGCTGGCTTTAAATCGGGGTATAGACAAGTTTAGCGGCAAGCAGTTAGGGGCCCCTACGCCCGATCCCACTAACTTCAAGTCAATTGATGACGTTATGGAGGCCCTTATTACCCAGGTGAGCTTCTTTGCCCCCAGGGTAGCCCGGATCGCTAATACGGCCGATATTTTGTACGAACAATATCTACCCCGGCCTTTCTTATCGGCCTTATTTGATGGTGGTATCCAGGCGGGCAAGGATTGCCGTAAATGGGCCTATTTTCCTAAACGGATCATAGGGTTCCTGGGTGGGGTTAATACGGCTAATGCCTTAGCAGCAATAAATAAGCTGGTCTTTGAAGATAAGAAGTTGAGTATGGCTCAATTGACTGAGATCATTAATAGTAATTTTGAAGGTAACGAAGACCTGCGCCAGATGCTGCTCAACTGTCCTAAGTATGGTAACGATGATGACCAGATAGATTGGTTGGCCAAAGAGGTACAGTGCCGGGCTACTAAAGAAGTAGAGAAGGTAAATAACAATTTTGGCCGGCCTTTCGTAGTTGATGGCAGCTCCGGTTCGGCCTATTATGCCTTTAGCCAACTGGTAGGCGCTAGTGCTGATGGCCGTAAAGACCGTGACTTGTTTGCCGATGGTACTGCTTCGCCAGTGGCCGGGACGGATAAAAAGGGACCAACCGCGGTACTGAAATCTGTTTCTAAGCTGGACCCCTTGGCCTCTTTCAACCATTTACTGAACCAGAAGTTCCTGCCGCAATTTCTGGAAGGGCCTAACAAAGAGGCCTTTGCCTCTTATCTCAAGGGCTGGTGTGAGCTGGGTATCCATCATATCCAGTTCAATATTGTGGATCATGAGACCTTGAAAGATGCCCAGGAGCACCCAGAGAAATATTCTGATATGGTGGTTCGAGTGGCCGGTTATGCCGCATACTTTGTTGATCTAGCCAGGCCGTTGCAGGATGAGATCATCAAGCGGGCCGAGCAGACACTGGCCTAGCAATTTGTGCTGAGGGCGACCCCAAATAAGGGTCGCCTCCCCTTTTCTGGCAATGTCCCCCTTCTGGTTTTTTCACGATTAAATCCTTTATTTACTCTTTCTAGATGGCCCCGGAATTTTCCGCTTGAAAAACTACCCTTCCTGAAGATAATATCTCTTAGAGATAACGTGATCGCATAGGAATTTTCATTTTATTAATGCGGTTTTGTGGTAGTCGCAGGCTTTAGCCTGCGTTAATTTAATCGCAATGGAAAGATATGCTTATGCAGTTAGATAGAATCAGTAAACCGGAAAGATCCCTCCTGGCAGTTTATGCCCATCCTGATGACGAATCGTTTGTACCGGGAGGCACTATAGCGCGGTATGCCTTTAAAGGGGCAAGAGTTACTCTGGTCGTTGCTACTAGAGGTGAGGAAGGTATGCTAGGGGATCCACCCTTGGCTGATCGGTCCTCTCTGGGGGAATGTAGGACCGATGAGCTCGTAGGCAGTTGTCGGGTTTTAGGGATTGATAGGATTTGTTTTCTGGATTTTCCTGATGGTAAACTCAATACTTATCCTCATCCTGAGGTGGAAGGGAGAATAGTCGAGATTATCCGGCAAGTGAAGCCCCAGGTAGTGATAACTTTTGGGCCTGAGGGTATCACAGGCCATCCCGATCACCAAGCCATCAGCCATTTTACTACCGATGCCTTCTTTGATGCGGGGCGACCAGATAAATATCCAAAGCTCAAAGAATGGGGGCTGGATATCTATCAACCTGCTAAACTATATTATTCTGTCTTACCCAAAAAGGTTGCTGAGTCTTTGAGTTTTAAACTTCAGGGGGTGGAAGATAATAAGATAACGGCGATAATAGATGTTTCCCGGTATTCCCATATTAAAAAGGATGCCCTTTTTTGTCACCGGACACAAATGCCAGATTTTAAGAAATTTAGTGACCAGGACCTTCTTGGGTTGTCTACCAAAGAATATTTTTATTTAGTTCATTCTGAGCTCCCTCACCAGAAAAAGCGAGAGGCAGACCTATTTGAAGGCCTGTGCTGACCAGGCCAAAAGATAAACCTAAAGTTTTGCTCTACGATTTTTAAGCTAAAAATGCCTCTCTTTTTGATAAAATGAAGAGATGCTATACTGGTTGCAGCAATACCAGGTTAATTAGTATACTATTGTTATAATTGATAAGGTGGGGGAGTGCTATAAAGGGGAGAAGTAAAGGTCGAGGTAGAGTTAGAAAATGCGGGGGATCGTGAACTTTTCCACCGTCATTACATCCAGGAGAGTCAGATCCGGTCCCTTAGAGTATCAGCCTTGACGGACAGTGGCGCGGTTATGTTGACGCTGCCCCAGGATTTGGTAGAGGCCCTGGGACTGCGAGAGAAAGGTAAAGTCATCGTAACCTATGCCGACGAACGTAAGGAAGAACGCCCCATCGCTGGGATAGTTACAGTACGCGTGGGCAATCGGTCGACTGACGTTAATTGTATCGTTGGCCCACCTAATAGTGAGCCATTATTGGGCCAGATCGTACTGGAGGCCATGGATTATTGGTAGATTGTATTCAGCGTAAGTTGATACCTCGTCCAGAATCACCGTATTTACCGCTAATAAAAGTGAAATGAGGAGGTGAGTGTCAGAGATGGATTTTCGATTAACTGAAGATGAAGAGAGGTTTAGTAATGAGGTACGAGAGTTTTTACGTACAGCCCTACCTAACGAAGTAGTCGAGGAGCGGGAGTCGGGTCTCGGAATTGGCCCTCATACCTGGGAACTGATGCGAAGATTAGGAGAGAAGGGATGGCTTACCCCTACCTGGCCCAGGGAGTATGGTGGACTCAATGCCTCACCTATGTATCGTTACATCATTGAGAACGAGCTGGACTATTTTGAGGGATTGCCCGGGGGACGATTGGTAGGAGCTAGTATGGCAGGGCCGACTATCCTGTTGTATGGCACAGAGGAGCAAAAGAAAGAATACCTGCCCCGGATATCCCGCGGAGAAATTGAATTTGTCTTAGGCTATACCGAACCCGATGCCGGCTCTGACTTAGCGGCCCTCCAGATGCGGGCGGTAGAAGATGGTGATTATTATATCATCAATGGTCAGAAGATGTTTAATACCCGGGCCCACTATGCGCAATACCATTGGTTAGCAGCACGGACTGATCCTAAAGCCCCTAAGCATAAAGGGATATCATTGTTTATTGTAGACCTGAAGAGCCCGGGGATAACGGTGCATCCTATCTGGACCGTGGGCGGCACCAGGACAAATCAGGTCTTTTATGAAGATGTAAAAGTGCCCCGGGAAAATCTGGTAGGTGAAAAGAATCGGGGTTTTTATCATATCGCCACTGCCCTGGATTTTGAACGGATATTTGCTGTGGGAGGATTGAAGCGC
>MHDQ01000177.1 GCA_001803565.1 Nitrospinae bacterium RIFCSPLOWO2_12_FULL_45_22
CAGGCCGAGGATGTCAAAGATAATGTCGTCCAATGCCTTAGGGTCAGTAAAAGGGTTCGGTTTTTGCTTATGAATGGGACGATCGGGGTCGATGCCGAGTTCGGCTTTAATTTGAAGCATTCTTTTGTTCAATAAGTTTGAGGAAAGAGCCTTTGATCTCTGAGAGAATATTCGGTTTAACCCGACCAAAAGTTTTAAGGACAATTGATTTATTCAGGGTGTAAATCTTATCAGCCCTGATCATACTCGCAACTTTTAAGAACCCTTCTTCTAAGTCATCACTTGTGAGGGTAATTGTAAAATCACGGGGTTCAATATTTGAGGTAAGTGCAACAACTACTATATCTTCATTTGTTTCATTGTAGTTATTATTAGAAATCACGATGGCAGGGCGTTTTTTCTGCGATGCTAAATCTGTAAAGGGAATAGGAATCAGAATAATATCTCGCTGTTTAGGCATTATTCCAGATAGCGTCATCTATTGGGTTGTCCCAGAACTTCAGGCTGCTTTCTGCCGCCTGCATTATTTCAAAAGATTCTTCTTCAGGAAATATGATTACTTCAACCCTTGAACCTTTTGGAAGCGGAATAGATGGCAATTCTATGGTCCCGTTTTCTTTTATTATTGAATGATATTTGAATGCATTCATAATCTGCCTCCTGTAAAAATATTTTACCTCTTTCCACTTTATAATCACAATCTTTTTTTCACGCACTCCTTGCCTTCTCAAGCCGGTTCTTTACCAGCTCGCAGACAGCCCAGTAGACCTCGTTTCTTTCATCCTCGGTCAGGCCGAGGATGTCGAAGACGATATCGTCTAGGGCTTTACGGTCTGGAAGAGGGATTGGTTTCTGCTCACGGATGGGAAGGGTTGGATTGATGCCAAGTTCGGAGAAGATAGATTGGATTTCTCTGTCAATTTTTAGTTCCCTTTCTTTGGGACATAATACAAAATAGATACCTTTTACATCATAGACTGGAAGCTTTAAGACGCCCTCGCCCATTGCAGCAAACCCTTTCAATTCTCGAAAAAGACAATCGGGGTATCCCCTTTATTGGACTAACCATAAGATATAGTAAAATATGGCATTGATAACCACAATATATACGGAACATATATAGTTTAGTCCAGTTAAGGGGATACCCCTAAAAGACAATATAGAGTGCTGTTTAATAATAAAGACAATATAGAGTGCTGTTTAATAATATCGAATAATATTTTGAATTCTCCCTACTGCGAAATGTAATGCCATATAAATTAACGCCCTTCGGGCGAGCTTTTTAGACAGGATTAACAGGATTTACCAATTTTTCCCTTGAAAATACCTTTTGGTCCGGCTGGAAGCCTGACTATTTTTCATGTCCTTTGTGAGCCAATAGCTCATGAGTGCTTTTCCTCTGTATTTATCCTGTTCCATCTGGTAAATCCTGTCAAAAAAGGAAATTGGTATGCGATCTACCTTCTTGGGATTGATACCCTGAAAAACCGCATTATTAAAATGAAAATTCCTATGCTATCAAGGTACACGGTTGGTGCTATATTCTATTATTGCCTAGGTTTTTTTCTTGATCTGGTCAATGAGGACGGCGGCAAGGATGACGATGCCTATAATGACCTTCTGGAGGAAAGAGCTGACCCCTACCAGGTTTAAGCCATTGTATAGGACCTGGATAATCATGGCGCCAATGAAGGTACCCAGCATGCTCCCCCTCCCCCCCATAAGAGTGGTGCCGCCAATAACCACCGCGGCTATGGCATCGAGTTCATAGAGCACACCGACTTTTGGGTCCCCCACACCCATCTTTGAGGCCAGAATAATACCGCTGAGCGCTGTCAGGCCGCCACAAAGGATATAGACCAGTAACTTCACCCGCCGGACATCAATGCCAGATAAGCGAGCCGCCTCCTCATTCCCACCAATAGCATAGGTGTAGCGGCCCAGACGGGACTGGTGTAAGACCACGCCGCCTATCACATAAACGACAACCATTACTATCACCGGCGCCGGTATACCGAGAATATGACCCTTGCCAATAGCGCCGAAGGCCCCGGGAAGTCCTGAGATGGTAGATTGAATTTTGAGACCGTGGCCGAAGATAGGTGGCGATAGTGAGGCCAGGCCACGGCATATGGTCATCATAGCCAGGGTAGCGATAAACGGAGCTACATTGAAGCGGCTGATCATCAGCCCACTGAATAGGCCAGCACAGAGCCCCACGGCCAGGCCGGCCAATAACGCCAACGGCAGCCGCAACCAGAGTGGGGTAATATCTAGTGTCAGCACCCCTGCGGTAATAATCCCCACCAGGGCAAATACAGAACCAACTGATAAGTCAATCCCAGCAGAAATAATGACAAAGGTCATGCCAACAGCAATGATGGCAATGAAGGTTGCCTGGTTAGTGACATTGAGAAGGTTGTCAGCGGTAAAGAAATTTTCTGAAAGGAGGGAAAAGATAATAATTTCAAGGGCTAGTGCCAGAATAATACCGTATTTTTCAAACAATATTTTCAGTTCAAACCCCTCCCGGCCGCGTAATACATGATCTGTTCCTGGGTGGCCTCATCATGGGACAGCTCGCCAGCAAGACGGCCACGGCTCATCACCAATATCCTATCACACATCCCCAGTATTTCCGGCAGTTCTGAGGATATCATGATAATGCCAATACCCTGGTCCACTAGCCCATTGAGCAGGTGATAAATTTCTATCTTGCCCCCAATATCAATACCCCTGGTAGGTTCATCGAGGATAAGGAGCCTACAACGGGTGAACAACCACTTTGCTAGCGCTACTTTTTGCTGCGTACCGCCGCTTAAATTTTTGATGAGTTGTTCGGTTGACGGGGTCTTGATTTTTAGGTAGTCAATATATTTCCTTGCCTCGGACCGCTCCTGCACGAGATTGATTATTCCCAGGCGGGTCAACTGATATAGGTCAGCCAGACTGATATTCTCCCGCACCTTCATTCCCAGGAGTAGGCCCTGCCGCTTTCTATCTTCGGGAACCAGGCCAATCCCTAGCCGGATAGCCTCTGCCGGTGATCGGATGGTTACCCTTTTCCCGTTAAAAATAATCTCCCCCCGCTCCCGGGGCAAGTCGCCAAAAATGGCCCGGGCCAGTTCTGTCTTCCCAGCACCAACCAGGCCAGTTAGACCGAGAATTTCATTACGGTAAAGGGTAAAGCTGATATCAGTAAGCTTTGTTCCCGAAGTCAGGTTTTGGACAATCAGGACAGTCGGGCCTTTTTCCCGGCACTGGTAGGGATATTCCTCAGTAAGCTCTCTGCCAACCATCTCCCTGATGAGGATGTGGCGGTTGATTTGACTGATCAGATGGCTCCCGATCCTCTGAGCATCCCGCAGGACAGTTACCCGGTCAGCGATCCTGAAGACCTCCTCAAGGCGATGGGAAATATAAACGATGCCTAGCCCCTGCCCCTTCAACCGCCGGATAAGGGTAAATAGATTTTCCAGCTCAAATTGGGTCAGGGTGGCTGAGGGCTCATCCATAATAAGGATTCGGGATCGGAGGGAAAGGGCCCTGGCAATCGCTATCATCTGCTGCTGTGCCACGCTGAGGTTTTCAATGGCATCTGTTACTTCAAGCTCGATCCTAAGCTGCTCTAGCAAATACCTGGCACGAGCCCGCATGGTTTTCCAGTCAACAAGTTTAAAAAGCCCTTTCACCGGGGGCCGGCCCAGAAAGATATTTTCTGCCACGCTCAGGTAAGGGATCAGGTTAAACTCCTGAAAGATCATGCTGATGCCCAACTCCTGGGCTTTCAGCGGGGAAGGGATTTCAACTCGGGTTCCCTCTAAAAAGATTTCCCCTTCATCTCTCGTTTCTGCCCCCGCCAATATTCTCATCAGGGTAGACTTTCCCGCGCCATTTTCACCGACGAGGGCATGGACTTCTCCTTTAGCCAGATCGAAATCCACTCCAGCGAGAGCCTTAACGCCCGGATAGGTTTTAGAAATGTTTTTTAGCGAAAGAAGCATCATTAAAGTAGAATTCAGAATCCAGTAGTCAGGAGTCAGAATAAAAACTGGTTCATCATTCCAACTCCTGAATTCATATGTAATCCGGATTACAAATTCCTATGAAGGTTGTACATCGAAAGTAACCGTTCACCCGCTTAATCTTTCTCTGCCACTAAGGCACAAACCGTGAAGAGTGAGGAGTGAGCAGTAAGGAGTTATCAGCTCTCGGCTCACTCTTTACTCCTCACTGATTACGGTTTTAGTGACTTAGTGCCTTGGTGGCTGAACGATTACCAACAAGATTATTTTGCGGCTTGAAGGGAGACCTGATCAACAATCCCTACTTTAATGGGAATGAGCTTCGGCACTTCTTTCCCTACCAGATAATCGGCGATGGTATTAATGGTGGTTTGGCCAATGATCTTCGGGTATTGAATAATGTCGGCCTTTAGGGCACTACCACGCAGGATGGCCTGCCGGCCTTCGGGGGTAGCATCGTAGCCGACAATAAAAATATCTTTCCCACCAGCGGCTTCGATAGCCGAAAGAGCCCCTAAGGCAGAGTCATCATTGATGCCGAAAACGGCATTAACCTCCGGGTGCGACTGGAGGATGTCTTCCATTACTTTCATGGCCTTGTCCCGCACACCCTCGCCGTTCAGTTTGGCAACGGTCTCTATTTCCGGGAATTTTGCTAGATAATCCTCAAACCCCTTTACCCGGTCAATGACCGATTGCACGGCTGGTTGGTCAATAATAGCTATTTTCCCTTTGCTCCCCAGCCGTTGCACCATATATTTTGCCGCCTCGCGGCCCCCGGCGATATTATCAGAGGCAATGTGGGAAACGACACTACCACCTGCCGCTGCGATATCTGCGGTAAAGACAGGAATACCTTTAGTATTGGCCTGTTCAATAGCAGCAACAATCCCCCTGGTATCAGTAGGGCAGACGACGATGGCATTTACTTTTTGGATGATGAAATCCTCGATCTGGGCTACCTGTTTGGCCAGGTCCCATTCTGCGGCAGAGATATTTAGTTTAAAATGATGGCTGGCGGCAGCCTCGGTCAGTCCTTCCTCCAGGTCGCGGTAGAAGGCGTGGCCGCGGGTGAGCAGAGTAACACCAATAACGGCCTTAGCTTGCGCCTTTTCACGGTAGCAACCTGGAAGTTGGAGGAGCAAAGCGCCTGCAAGGTAGACAAGTAAAGCCCCTAAGAATATTTTCTTCATAGTAAATTATATTTAGGACGCA
>MHDQ01000178.1 GCA_001803565.1 Nitrospinae bacterium RIFCSPLOWO2_12_FULL_45_22
CTGCTTCTATTATCCCGGCCAGGATAGTCTCCTTAGATTTACCCTTATGGATATGGGATATGACCTCAGATTCTGCAAAGACCGTGCAGTAGCTACTGACCCGTTCGATATGCTGGGCGTGGCAGGCCAACTCTCCTACCTCATCCAGGGATACCTGTAATAGGTTGGCCATAATTTCCAGGAAGGCCCCGGTACCGGCGGCACATTTGCTGTTACAGACAAAATTTTTCACCCCGCCTTTTTCATCCAGCTTCATCGCCCGGGTCCCCTCGGCACCAATATCCAATACGGTCCGGGCTGTCGGGAACAAGTAAAAGGCCCCGCGGGCATGACTCAACTGCTCAGTACGGGTTTTCTGGGCAAAACTGACCGTGCTACGGCCCACACCCGTAGCAACTATATACGTCAGGTCTGAGCGGGAAAGCCCGGTGTCAGCCAGAATTTGCTCCATAGCTGTTTTAGAACCTACTGCCCCTCCTTCTTCGGTTACCAGGGTCTTGGTGGCGATAATATGGGAGGAATTAGATGGGGCAGAGCAAGCCTTCGGGCTGAGGCCCTCTAGGCCGAAGGCTCTGCCACTACAGTTATGATCTGTCCTGGCGGCCAATATTTGGCTATTGGATAAAACCACAACTTTGATACTCTGAGTCCCTACATCTATCCCGGCAGTTATCATCAGTGTTTATCCACCGATCATTTCAATGAAGGCCTCGATACTGCCCCGCATCTGCTCTAACCCTTCCAGGGTATAATCCCCTTCCATATGTAAAACCGGTATGTTGAACTCCCGCTGGATATTATCTCTCAGGTGGGGATACTCGATAGCCCGGCATTCGCAATAATTCATGATCTGATAGATAGCCCCTCTTACCCTATAGCCCTCTATCCTTTGTTTGGTCTTCTGCCAGCGGTTTTGTGGATGGATATGGCTGCAACCTACCAGACAGGTCTCGGTAGAGCGGGGACAATCCACTGCCAGTGAATATTTAGCAATAGCCCGTACCGGATCGCTATCTAGCTCGATATTCGACTCGAAATAGCTGCTGGCACAGCTTATATCCTCCGCCACTACCTGGCCACCACACTCTTCTATGATCTCGTAAAGTCGGGCATTTACCTGATCAAAGGCGCTCCCGGCCAGATAGAGCCTCATACCGGGGGTGGTGTTATTTCTTTTAGCTACCTCGGTCAATCGTTTCTTCAATAACTCATTATGCTTATCCATAGGCATGAGGGTACTGGCATATTCTATCTCCCAGGCCTCTTTGCCCGATATAGGCAAGGGGTCCCGCTTCCTTAGTTCCTCCAGTTGGTTCATTAAGTCAAAATGTTCGTTATATACTGCTATGGCCTGGTTTAATTGCTCATCAGTTATCTCTATCCTGAGACCCCGCTCGACTTGTTGCTTGAAATATTGGAGCTCGCGGGTATAAAAATCTAGTACTTTAGGCCCGGTAGTCTTCATAGGATAATTTATATAGACCACATAAGGGCAAAGCTCCATACCCGCCAGGGTAGATTTTTCTCTGGGTACTAATTCCCGCCACCAGTACTCCATCCGGGCAATAAGGTCACAGGTATTAGGGACTACTACCCCATCCAGGTAATCATAGACCCCCCGGGCACCAAGGTCTAAACAGCTACCTACATAGCGACAGCCATAAGGCACCAAATGGCCATCAACTTTCTGAAACTTATCCGTACTGCCGTAGATCCTGACGGGTAAAACACCTGCTGCAAACAAGATCACATCGGGTACTACGCAACAAAAATAACCAAAGACCTTGCCCTGGGTCTTTTCTTTCCACTCCTTTACTGCCGCATGACGGTCGGTCACATATTTTTCGAATTCCGTGGTCATCTCTTCCCTCCTTATCTTTTTTTTGCCCTTTGTAACAGTTGCTCAGCAAAGGCATCCAACCGGTTATATACCTGGGCCTCAGAAAATAGCCGCTCATCTACCAGGTCCCCTTCCAGAGTCACTGTGGGTATTCCCAGGCTCTTCTCCAGGGTGTGATTGATCTCTAAGCTAGGAAAGACAATGGGCCGGCAGGTAATCAGATAGGATAATACTACGCCCAAGATCTTGTATTGCTGGCAGTCATGCAGCATGGAATTGACCATATTACCCACACCGGTACCCAGCATGAGCCAGCGGTTAGCCAGCTCCCGCACCGGGTCTTCGCGCCTCCTTGGCGGCCACGGCCAGGGGTTATATGCCGGCTCATAGACAAATACACCACCATATTTCTCAAAATAGTTGAAGATACTCATGTTATACCAGGTAGGCAAGCCATACCAGAGCAACCGGAACCACTCATCCTCAATCTGGCCAATTCCTTGCTTTACTCGTTCTCTGACTTCATCCCGTAGCTTGACATAAAAGTCGTAGCACCTCTTGGTGCCGAGCTGGTACATACCAGGATACATAGTACCAAAACCATCGGCACAGCCCATGGGTGATGGGACTGCTTTACGCAGCTCCAGTATCTCCTGGCGCGCATCATTGGTCTTATAAGACCAGTCCAGGCACTCATTGAGGCGGGCCGGATCATATTTGGCACCGGTAACCTCTTCAGCAAATCGAAGGAAGTCTTCTACCTGCGAGACATAATAGTCCACTTCATGCTCCCGGGCTGAGGCCTGGGTGATCCCCTCAAAGATCCGCTCTGGCCTATCCAGGCAGAAATAGGGTACATTAAGCCGTTGCGCCATATCCTCGAACCATTTAACGCGTACATCACAGACACAACTGGTCGTAACTATCATATCCGGCAATGGCATCCCACCTATCGGTGCATCCTGCCACTCGCCCGTTCTTAAGCCATGAATGACCCAGCCGGTAGAGACCCGCTGGTAGCCACAAATATAGCTGGCATAATCCTCCTGCTCTGCTACCCGGGCGAATCTCACGGCCTCCTTTTCTACCGATTCATCCCGGCTACCACCCCGGCGCTGTGTAGCACAGAGGGCCGCATATTGTTCCGGGAAAAAGGGCAAGATGCCCATGCAGTGAAACAACTCCTTATCCATCGCCGCACAAGACCAGGCGATAGGCTTTCCCTGGGCCTTGCCGGTATGGCCATTAATATAATCGTCTTTGATGAAGAGCCAGGTCTCCCGGGCGGTCTGCAGAGACTTTTTTGAGCCGGCTGTCTTGATCCTCGTCTCAGCTTGGGTAGTCATCTCTCGTGTCCCTCCTCTTTTTTAGTCTTTAGTCGTTTATCCAAATCGTTAATCACTTATCTTATAACATAGCTGGCCTATTGCCAATAGAAAAATTGATCATGGGATTACCAACTGGCAATCCTCCTAAGGAGTGTATCCCAATTTATGATTCTTGAACTGGGCTAAAAATATTGCTAAAATAGTGATTGAGATAAACAAGGAGGAGAAAAGATGCAAAAACCACCCTTCATCGAAGCCTTAGAAAAGAATGCACCTGAACTTTTACCTGATGCTGCAAAGAATGTTGACTTTTTAAATGCGGATACGGCTTTGCCTGCAAAGGTAAAACTTTTAATGGCAGCTATGGTTGACGCTATAAAGAGTCATCCCGATGGAGTTAAGGCATTAGTGGGAATGGCAAGGCAAAAAGGGGCTAGCGAAGACGAGATAAAGGATACCCTAAGAGTTGTGTTGGCAATGGATGGTATGCCCGGTTTTGTCACAGCTACGGCAGCTTATCAGTAATATGCAGCGCAAAATTAGTTCTGGTATATGGCAAACCTTTTCATGGCAGAGACTCTTATGCGGTATACTTACAAACCCGCAGAGGGGCAAAGGCCGTTAAGAAAAATCGAAAGCTAAAAGGTCAACTGATGATGACCCACCGAATCTATCCTACAAAGCCCTTAGAATGTTGGCAAAAGGTCAAAGAATTAAGGCTGAATCATTATAAAGAAGTGATAACAGCTAGAGACCAAGGCAAAATTGTCGTACAGGGAGGAGCCAATGCCATCTTATCTCTCATAGCTGGCCTGGGAGACTTTGTTTTTCTGGGTGGGGAGCCTTATGGGGCCAGTGTTGGATTTGATCCGGCGTTTAGTGAACAATGTGCCATGGCTACCGAAGCTAAAGGGTTTGCCCGGGATCTATGTGCCTACATGAGAAATTATCTGGGCTCTATGTTTCTTGATCGCTATTATTTTGGTGGTAAGTTTCCAAAGCCGGATTTTTGTATTTCGACCCACATATGCGATACTCACGCTAAGTGGTTCCAAATAGTTGGTGAGCACTTTGGCACGCCTCATATTGCAATTGACTATCCGATAAGTACCACTTACCGCCGCAAAGAGCAAAAGATTGAGTATCTGGCCTCACAGATGCATGAGTGTATTGAAGAGATGGAGAAACTAACAGGCTGTTATTATGATGATGAAAAATTGATAGAGGCCGCCCGGAATGAATTTAAAACCATGTCACTATGGGGTGAGATTTGTCTCTTAAACCAGTCTATACCCGCACCACTCGATCAGAAATCAATGCTCAGCCTATATGTCTTACCGCTCCAGACCAGACATCAGAACGAGACAGTGCAATTCTATGAACTTCTGAGGGACGAGGTAAAAGAAAGGGTGGAGAACCAGATAGCTGCTGTGGCTACAGAAAGGTTTCGCTATATAGATGACAGTCAACCACCCTGGTATTATTTAAAGATCTTCCGCTATTTGGAGAGATATGGAGCCGTTTCCGTAGGTTCCTACTATTCCTTTCTCCTTATGGGCATGATGGAAGAAAAGGGTGGGACCTGGGTAGTAAAAAAGACCCCTGAGGAGAGTGGAATAGTATTTAAGAGTCGGGATGATGTATTGCGGGCATTGGCCCAATGGTACTTAGAGAGGTCGGTCTTGTGTATGCTCCTCAATCCTCATGAGAAGAGCACCCAGATGATAAGTATGGTGCAGCAGTGGCATGCCAAGGCAGTGATCATGCACCTCAATCGGGGTTGTGAAGGAACCGCTATGGGTCAACTGGAAAATAGACTGGCCTTGATAAAGGCAGGGATACCGGTCTTAACCTTCGAGTCAAATATGGCAGATCGGAGGGAATTTGATGAAACCCAGATTTTGGATCGGTTAGATGCCTTTATGCAAAGCCAGGGCTTAAGAAAATTGGATGATCTAGGCTAGTCCTTCTACTTAACTCAAGCCGAGCATTTGCAGGAAAGACTCTACTTGATCTCTTACCTGATGTATATAGTCTGGCAAATGCAAATCACCTGCCTTCCTGTCAACTCTAGCAGAGCAATAGCAAATACAAAACCCTAGCGCCGCTTTCGATTATCCCGTCGTTTTTGATCATGTAAGGTGAGGGGTTCCCAGAGTAGACCTCACAAAAATAGCCATTCGCAAAAATAAATCGCTATTTTGCTGGATATGGCTTTGCTTGACTAAATCCGGCAGCTAACCTATACTGGGGAAAAAATAAAGCCAGATAAAGGAGCAATATTATTATGATACAGGAACCGGGGGCATTTGTTCGGTTATTAGCTATAATGGATCAGTTGAGACAAGAAGGGGGCTGCCCCTGGGATAGGGAGCAGACCCGCCATTCTCTGAAACCTTTCTTGATCGAAGAGGCCTATGAGGTAATCGAAGCCATCGAAACCGGCGAGCCAGATAAGATCAAGGAGGAGCTGGGGGACCTCCTCTTCCAGATAATCTTCCATGCCAAAATCTCTGAAGAACGAGGAGAATTCAGTATAGAGGATATTATTAAGACTACAGCGGAAAAGATGATCAAACGCCACCCCCATGTCTTTGCTCAGAAAAAGCTCCAGAATGCCCAGGAAGTCCTTATACAGTGGGAGGGAATTAAGCAGGCGGAAAATAAGCGCTCTATTCTGGAAGGTGTACCGGCTCAGTTACCCAGCCTCTTACGCGCCCATCGCTTACAAGACCGGGCAGCCCGCGTGGGCTTTGACTGGGAAAATACCGGGCAGGTACTAGAGAAAGTGGAGGAGGAGTGGAGAGAATTTGGTGCGGCCCTATCTGAAGGCGATCAGGTTCAGATGGAAAAAGAGTTCGGGGACTTGCTGTTCTCGCTGGTCAACCTGGCCCGCTTTGTCCACATTAATCCTGAGGATGCCCTAAGGAGGACTATTAAGGAGTTCATCCGCCGCTTCCAGCACATAGAAAAGGGGTTGGAGCGAGAAGGTAAGGCCCTTAATGAAGTGTCACTGGCTGAAATGGATACCCTATGGGAAGAGGCCAAAAAAGAGGAGAAGTAGTATGAAGGCTGAGATAGTAATGATCGGTTCAGAGTTGCTCCTGGGCCAGATTGTGGATACCAATGCCACTTACCTGGCCCAACAATTAAATAATATTGGTATCAGCTTATACTATAAGACTACCGTGGGTGATAACCCCGGCCGTATGGAAGAGGTCTTAAACCAGGCCCTAACCCGCTCGGATATGGTTATTGCTTCAGGTGGACTGGGGCCGACCGATGATGATCTTACCCGGGAAGTAGCGGCTAAAGTAACCGGCCGGGAGCTAGAATTTAAGCAGGAACTGATGGACTATATTGAAGCGCTTTTTAAGAAGGTGGGGATGAGGATGTCTCCCAGTAATCGCCGCCAGGCTTATGTCCCTAAAGGCTCAAGAGTAATCCCTAACCCCCGCGGCACGGCCCCCGGTTTTATTGTAGAAGACCCCAGAGGGCTGCTGATAGCTATTCCCGGTGTACCAGCCGAGGTAAAATTCCTGATGGAAAATTCGGTAATACCTTTTCTTCGGGAAAAGTTTGGCCTGGGCCAGAGCATAATCAAGTCCCGGGTGCTGAAGATCTGTGGCATTAGCGAGTCTGCCCTGGGGGAGACCATAAAAGATTTACTCACCACCAGCCAAAACCCTACCCTGGGTATCCTGGCCAAACAAGGAGATATGGAGGTACGGGTGACCGCCAGGGCCAGTAGCGAGCCAGAAGCTGATTCCCTCATTGCCGTTATGGAGGCCGAAATAAGACGTCGCTTAGGAAATATTATTTATGGCGCAGATGAAGATACCCTGGAAGGAATCGTTTGTTCACTCTTACAAGAGATGGGTTTAAGATTGTCGGTGCTGGAGACCAATACTGGTGGCCTGGTAGCCCAGCGACTGGTTAGTATTGCCCCGCAGGTATTAAAAGAAGGGTTTGTAGCTATCAGTGATGAGGCCAAGAGACGCCTGGCCTCGACGGCTGAACTGGAAGCCGATAGTCCCTCCCTGGCTAACTTGCTGGCAGAAAGTATCAGGCGGGTTAGCGGCTCAGACCTGGGCCTGGCCATAGTGAGCAAGACCCCGCTAAGCCCGATAGGAGAGAAAGCCCGCCAGGAGATAGACTATGGCCGGACTTATTTTGCCTTTGCCTCTAATCAAGGGATAACCAACTTTGAATATGGCTTTGGGGGCTGGAGTAAGGATAGTCAGCCCCGGACGGCTACAGTAGCCCTGGAGATGGTGCGCCGTAACCTCAAGGGTATGAAGATGGAATTTGTCACGAAAGAGAAATAAAATGGTGACAGCTCACGGGGTTCGGTTAACAGGGCGCAGAAAAAGGGTTTAAATAAGGAGATAAGACATGAAAGATAGAGCCGAAGGAGCGCAAGAGTTACAAAGGATCATGGAGATAGCCCATGCCTACTGGGCATCTTCTTGCCTGCTGGCAGGCAATGAATTGGGCATCTTCAAGGTATTGAGTCCGGGGCCTAAAGATGCCAGGGAGATAGCGCAGGCTATTGAGGGCGATTTGCGGGCTACTACTATCTTGCTCAATGCCCTGGCTGCCCTGGAATTTTTGCAGAAAAAAGGAGAACAATACCAGAATATGCCTGCCACCGAACAGCACCTGGTAGAAGGTAAGCCAGCGGCCATCACTAATATGCTCCATCATAGTTATGATATGTGGGGTGCCTGGGGTAGCCTGGCCAGCGTAGTACGACAGGGCTCTCCGAAGATCAATTGGGAGGATAACTTCTTAAGGCAAAAACCTGAGCGAGTAAGCCACTTCATCCGGGCTATGGATGAGATAGGGGCTGCCAGCGCTGCGGAGCTGGCCAGGCGGCTGGACCTGAGCCGGGTAAAGAGGGTATTGGACACGGCGGGTGGGCCCGGGAGTTATGCCTATGCTATGATCCGGATAAACCCCAATATTAAGGCCACTATCTTTGACCTGCCTCTGACCCTGCAGGTGACCCAGGAATATGTGGCAAAGAATAAAATGCCCGATAATATAGAGCTAAAAGAAGGCGATCTTTTGAAAGACCCATTAGGCGAAGGGTATGACCTGGTCCTCTTTTCCCATATCTTCCATGCCTATTCACCAGACGAAAACCGGGAGTTTCTCCGCAAAGGCTATAAGGCCCTGAATCCCGGTGGTCAATTGGTAGTCCACGATTTTCCGGTAGATGAGACTAAGACCTCACCCCCACAAGCTGCCCTCTTCTCGGTTAATATGCTGGTCAATACCCAGGCGGGCGCGGCATATTCAGTGAATGAATTCATTCAGTGGATGACGGATGTGGGCCTGCGGGATATCAAGACCGAGGATATCCTGGGCCGCTCCAATGCCTTTATTGGCTACAAATGAAGCTAAAGTTGGATCTGCATACCCACTGCTACGAAGCCCTGGGGTTCCCTGAACCAAGTATCGAGACGGTGGGAGTTATTATAGATGCCGCCAGGAGAAAAGGGCTGGATGGGTTAGCTATTACTGAGCATTACAGCAAACGCTATGGCCTTCTGAGTAAAGAGATTGCCCAAAAATATTTCGGTGATGAAATAATTATTATACCGGGCCAGGAGATCCGGGTCTACACTCAGGAGGTAGTAGAATTATATATGGATGAGGGGAGGGTGTTTAGATTCCTGGTCCACCCCTCTAACCTTTATGCGTTTGAGAGGCATGAATACAACATCCAGGGTATTGAAATAGATAACCATCTGCATAATGGCTATATTTATAAAGAAGGGGTACGGCAGTTAGCCGCCCAGCGCGGCCTCTTACTCCTGAGAAATAGCGATGCCCATAACTTAGAAGCCCTGGGCAGTTTTTACAACCTCCTCTCTTTAGAAGAGATTAATACTCCGACCGAGTACTAAGTGGCCCCAGGCTAAATAACACCTCCTTCCTTTAAGGTGTTACCCTTAC
>MHDQ01000179.1:0-14009 GCA_001803565.1 Nitrospinae bacterium RIFCSPLOWO2_12_FULL_45_22
TTGCCGGGCGGTCTTTTCCCAGGAGAAGAAGGCTGTCCGTTCCAGGCCCGAATTCTTCAGCCGATTTTTTAATTCCGTATCGGTCAATACTTTATGGATAGCCCAGGCTATTTCTTCACCATTTAATGGGTCTATAAGTAAAGCGGCTTTACCAGCAACTTCAGGCATGGAAGAAACGTTTGAAGTTATTACTGGGGTACCGCAACTCATGGCTTCTAAGATAGGCAAGCCAAAGCCTTCATAGAGGGAGGGATAGGCCAATAGTTCGGCTCCATTATAGAGCAGTACCAGGTCTTCTTCAGGGACATATTCGGTAAAAATGATGTCTTCTTGCAGGCCATACTTATTCAGCATTTCGAAAATCTCTTTATAAAGCCAGCCCTTTTTTCCCACATTGACTAATTGGTAGGAGTTATTGGTTTTTTCTTTAACCAAGCTAAAGGCATTAAACAATCGGGGGAGGTTTTTTCTCGGCTCGATATTACCCACCTGGAGAATATAATCTTTTTTAATCCCGTATTTTTCTTTAACTGATTTTATCAGGTTTCTATTATTTACTACACGATAACTTGGACTTACCCCCAAAGGGACTACATGGATTTTTTCTTCCGGTACCTTCAATCGGTCCATTAATTCATTTTTTACTGAATAAGAATCCACAAGGACTTTATCTGCCCGCAGGGTAGCTGCCCTTATGAGCATCCTCATATAATATTTGTATTTTATGGGAATAGTATGGGGATAGGAGTAAGCTACTAAATCGTGAACAGTTACTACCGCGGCCCTATGCCGGTAGAGGGAGGGAATAAGGAAGGCCGGCCCATGGAAGATATCTATCTGGTTCCAGAAGAGACGAAGGGGGAGGAAGAAATTTTCCCACAAGTCGCCCAAAACATGGTTTTCATTAGAGAACCAGGTAGCCAAAAATCGGCAATTTTGAGCAAACTCACCCAGCACCTCTTCTTCTTGGTTATTAGTTATCAGGAAATAAGAATTTTTTTTATCAATCTTTCCTAGGGCTTCAACTAGATATCTTACATAAAAACCTACTCCGGATTGCTTATTATTAATTGTCCTAACGTCAATAGCTATATTCATAATGGCGTGTCCGTGTCTGTGAACCGTGACCGGAAGTTTTGTTCCAGTCCGTTGGTAGTCACGGACACGGGACACGAATCACGGTCACGACCTAGAAGGCTTTTTAATATATCTATTTCCCTGGTAGTTATACCCCCTAGCAGATATGTAACTATAATATAGGGTAAAGGCAGAGAGAAAAGGAAGGGGAGGGAATTTTGGGGTAAAAATATTAGATATGGTATTAAAGCTAAGGAAGCTAAAAGGGGTATGGAGGCAGCTTTGGAGGCAGAAAGGGCATAGGTACGGGTCTTGGGGATACTGAGGGCATAGAGGAATATAATCATCTGACTAATCATAGCAGCCACCCCGGCCCCGATAAATCCTAGCGGAGGTATTAAGGCTATATTAAGAGCAACATTGAAAAAGGCAGCCAGCAATGTGGCATAAAGATAATACTTTTGGAGATTGGCGGATACCAGGATATAGTTATAAATCATATTAAAAAAGATAAAGACTATGGCCCCCATCAGATACGGAAGGACAATGCTGGAAGGCAAATATGCCCTTCCAAATATCAAAGATATTATCTCTTGTCTATAGAAGATCATTATGGTTGTGAGGGGCAAGATAAAGCTAAAGAGATACTTAAAAGTAGCTTCATAGACTTCTTGCATCTTATCGGGTGCGTGAGGATAATAGCTGGTCATCAGAGGATAAACCGTTATCAGCATAGTAATGGGGAAGATACTCAAGATTTCTACCAGGCGAACCGCGGCAGAGTAATACCCTACCTCCAGATCACTGCTCAGTTGGGAGAGGATCAGGATATCTATCCGGCCTAAGATAAGGCCAATGAAAAGGGTTAAGGCCAGGGGCAGGGAATATTTCATTACTCCCCGACAAAGAGACGGGTCCAGCTTAAACCTGGGTCTTAAAATTCTATACGACAAAACGATCAGCCATAAAGAACCCGGTAGTGGTGTTATTATCCGGGCTATGATAATACCCGCTAAGCCTTTATCAAACCAGATAGTTAAGATAATACCAGCCAGGAACAGGACCTCTGATGAGATCTTTAAAAGCATGGGGGAAAACATCCTTAAATTCATCTGAAAAGGAATATCAAAAATAGTGCGGAAAGAATTGTACCGATAAGAAAAGAGGATGGTAAAAGAGGCCAGATAGACCAAGGTTTTTAGTTGGGGCGGATAGTTGAGTATATGGATCAGGATACAGGCGGAAAACAGGCCCAGGAGAGATAGACACAACCGGAGAAAGATGGTATTACCCAGCAGGATGTTGGCTGGGGTATTGCCCCGAGATATCTCCCTTATGGCTATACTATCAATACCGAAATCTCCCAGCAGACAGAAAAAAGCCAGGTAGGCAAAGATAAAGGAATATTGACCAAACTTCTCTACGCCCAAGTATCTAGTAATTATAAAGAAGGATATAATAACTAATAGTCGGCTGATAGATTCTCCTAAGAGAACCAGGCCAGAATTTTTTACCGCCCTACCCACTAGTTCCATAACTATAGCCAACGACAATAATAAAGTATAATACCTAACATAAATCCTAAATTCAAAATGCTAAATCCTAAACAAATTCAAATGACCTACATTCAAAACTATATGTTTTTAGGTGATGTTTTGGACATTTGAATTTTGGATTTTGGTTATTGTTTAGGATTTCGGGTTTAGAATATTTGATTAAGGATTTGCATATGTCAACTTATTTATAACTTTCACTATAAATTGCTAGATAAAGCTCCAGGGTTTTTTGGGCGGTTTTATCCCAGGAGAAGTGGGTAGCTTGCTTAAGGCCCTGCTGGATTAGGGTTTGCCTGAGCTCAGGCCCTATTAAGAGAGTTTTTATGCTATTCATCAGAGACTCTGTGCTGTAAGGATCAAAAAGTATGGCCGCTTCTCCCGCTATTTCTGCTATACCTGGGGCATGGGAACAGACTACTGGCGTGCCGCAAGCCATTGCTTCCAATACCGGCAAGCCGAAGCCCTCATAGAGGCTGGTATACACAAAGAACTCTGCGGCACTAAAGAGGGCGGGCAAGTCCTCATCGGCTACATAACCTAATAATCTTATCTTGTGATCTATTCCCCGGTGGCGTATCTGGGCCGTTAATTGCGGGAATTGCGCGTCATTTTCTATCTCGCCGGCGCAAACCAGGCAATAATTGGACCATTCAGGTTCTTTAATTAATTCAGCAAAGGCTTGAATCAGCCGATCTACATTCTTTCTTTCATCAATACCACCCAGGTATAAGAAGTATCTCCCCTCTATGCCATACCTTGCCCTCACAGCACAAATAGTCGCCGGGTCTTTTACTGGCCTAAAACAGGTGTCTATTCCGGGATAGATGACCACTATTTTGTCTGGGTCTATCTTTAGAAATTGTACCAGGTCTCTCCTGGTCTGCTGCGAGATAGCGATGATCTTTTTGGCATTCCTGATTGCCCTGGCCTCCAGGAATCTTCCGGCCGTAAATCTCATACTAGAATTTTTTCTATTATATAAATCCTGTAGTACGATAGGGATTATATCCATTACGGTCACCAGGGTCTTTTTGGGAGAAAAGGATGGGGCGTCTAAATGGGAACAAAAATGGATAAAATCGAGCTCTAGCTTAGCCAGGAAAATGGGTAGCAATATATGCTGTCCAAAAGTCCTCTGCCAATAGGGAGCTTTTATGGGCCAATGAGTATTAATCTCAATGTAGGAAAATTTATCGGGATCGCTCTCAATAGAAGGGAGTTCCCCTTGTTCGACCAGGAAAAGATATTGATCTCTTTGATCTAACTCTAATAGACTCTTGATCAGCATGGAGGTATAACGCCCTATCCCGCGGGCCTTATGCGCACGGAATCCCTTCTGTAAAGCCCTTATATCTATCCCTATCCGCATAGCAATAGGTGATTGGTGAATGGTTAATTAGTGATTGGTAATTTACTCACCAATCACTACTCAGCATTCCCATTAAAGGTATAGGATCAGGACTACCGCTAATAACCATAACCCTACATTGATCAACAAGGGCTGATCCGTAAGAAGCATCCTGGCGGGATTGCCGCCCTGTTCTCTTTTGTGTACCAGGTATAAGTAACGAAATATACCGTAGAGGACAAAGGGAATAGTTAAATTGAGATGGGAAGTCTGGAGCTTGGCCTCTACTTCTGGGGCCATAGTATATAGGGCATAAGCCACTACAGTAGAGGCAGTAACTATAGAGATCATCTGATCCAGGAGGTAAGGGTCATATTCATCTAAGGTACGGCGGTGATGAGAAGCTGCGTCTTCCAGGAGGACTAGCTCATGCCTCCTCTTACCAAGGGCAAGGAGTAGGGCTAAAAGGATAGTACAGACGATTAGCCAGGCAGATATTTCTACATCTATCAGATAGCCACCAGCTAATGCCCGCAAGACAAACCCTAAGGCTACTACCATAACATCAATGATCACGATATGCTTCAAGAAACGGGAGTATGCCAGGTTCAAACCCATATAGACTAAGGCAATAAGGCCGAATGAGGCATTTAACCAGAAAACAAGGATTAAGGTCATAATAGAAATACTGATAGCTGCGGCGGTAGCGATCTGGGGTGAGAGCTGACCAGAGGCTATGGGGCGGTTCTTCTTCAAAGGGTGTTTCCGGTCTTCTTCTAAATCTAATAGGTCATTTATCAAATATACCCCACCACAGAGGAGGCAGAACAGAGAAAAACCTGCCAGGGTCTTAAGGAACATAGGCAGGTCAAACATGGTCTGTGAGAAGAGCAGCGGGGCGAAGATAATCAAGTTCTTAATCCATTGGTGCGGTCTTACCGCGATAAATAACGCAGAAACCATTGATCCACTCCTTTTAGCCCATATTTAGCCGCTGTAATGTAAACTGGCCATGCTCAGCCAGATACATGCGAGTCTTTGAAAGCACCACCGGATTCTACCGCATCACCGCCGAGAGGATATCAGTATCCACTACCACTTTTCCTCCTAACTCTATAATTTATCCATTCAGTCTCATCCGGGTCATATGCTGTAATAATGACAACTGACGGAGGTAGTGCAATTTGAACATGAAGATTCCTGCCAGATTTAGTCTTTCCATATAATGAGACAACTTGGAGAATATTTGTCATCGGGATATTCTTCAATAATCTCTCCAGATGACACTGTTTCCTCAATTTCAATTCGATCAATAGACCGTTTGATCATTCTTTTCACAGCATGATCAGAAAAGCAATATTTCTCCTCTGCCTATTTTAACTCTAATTCCCTCTATTTCCATAATTTACTCTTGACATATTACTTTGGTGACCAATGAGCGCATATATAGAAACCGGAAATTTTTTTGACATAAAAAATTCGTAATCATTCACCGCAGAGCACGCAGAGGACACAGAGGAAAACTCCTGTAGCTCAAGGCTTTAGCCTTGAGCAACCCTAAAGGGTTGAGTTACGGTCCTGGGTAACTCAGGGCTGAAGCCTGGCCCATATTTAATTCAGAATGGTTAAAAATTTATCGAACTATTGAATCCCCAAAAATATTTAACGTGCCCTAATGTCAACTTTTTTATTGGTTTGCAGATAACTTGTTCAATAAGAACCAACTTCGTATATACCTCCCTTGTTGAGTTTCTTGGCCGTCTATAAATGCTTCCCAGCCGGGATAATATACCTCGCTCAAGATCAACAGGTTAGGGGAGTATCCTTATCAACAGATACCACAACCACGAGATTTAGGGGAAAAGCTTCTTACACTCTCTTGGTGCCTTCGTGCCTCAGTGGCAGAGAACGGTTACCCGATTCATTTATTAGCTTACGTTGGGTAAGGGATAGAGCTATCATTCCTACTACGACTCCGAACCAGAGGGTGCAGGCCCTGATAATAAAGGTACTGGCTACAGCCAGATGTTTAGGGATATTTAACGCCAGCAAGAACCCGGTAATACTGCCTTCTGTTGCCCCCAATCCTCCTGGTAGCATACTGAGGGCCCCGATCAAGGTAGAGAAGGCATAGATAAATACCGAACTATTCAGGGAATACGATAGATTAAATCCATAAAAAACCAGATAAAAACCAAGACATTCACAAAACCAGGCCAAACAGCTTATCAATACAGTACAGATTAATGCCTTAGGCATAATCAAGCTGGACATACTATCATAAGCGGTCTCTAATCTGGCTGCCCCTTTAGAAATCAGGGGCCATTTAGTTAACCACTTAATCAGGCCCAAAGAGAGGGGTGGCCAGCCTACCATGACCATAAAGAGTCCCATGAGCCCAAAACTGATCCCCAGGGTCTGGAGGCCATATCTGAAGGTTGTTACCCCAAAGACCGAGAGTAAGGCAATAGACATAAAATCGGTAAATCTCTCGGCCAAGACGATTGGGGCCGAGCGGCTGATGGGGGTGCCATTTATCTCTTTAAGGAGGTACGACTTCAACACTTCTCCCATCTTGCCGGGGGTAATAGCCATGGTCAGGCCTGAGATAAAGATAGCAAGACTCTCTTTTTGAGAAATCCTGATATCTAGAATGTGCAGATAATAGCTCCATTTGAGATACCTAAAGAGATAATTAGCTAATACCAGGAGTAATATCAGCGGCAAGTAGCGCCAATTAAAGGCTTGAAAGGCCCGGATAGTCTGCTCAAAATCGGCATAGAAACTAAAGCCCAAAAATACCGCTACGCCTAATATCAGGGAGATGAGGAACCGCTTGTGCCAGGAAGAGTTAATACCGTTCAAAGAGTTGTCCCCATATGGTCTTTTTGAAGTCAGAGATGCGCTTTTTACCGATGGTAGGATACCAGAGATAATCGTGATAGATATTAGAGGCTATCGGGGCCCAAAATACTAAAGGTGAATGGAGGAGGGGCTTTTCTAAGAATCTTAGCGGCCCTATCCGCAGCAACTGGTCTCCCCAGATGACTAAACTCCGGTTTGTATTAAAGCCAAAGTTTACCCCGGAGATATCTTCTCCGATAAGCTCGATTTCATTCATATCGCCTATCCCCAAACCTTTTTCGTGACAGAGGCCGATATAAGGGATATCCATGGGGTTGTAGCCCATCATCCTGGCTGCTACCGCATCAATGGCGACAGAATCGCCACTGGCCAGGATAAAATTCTTTATTTTAGGTATCATGGTCCTGGGCCCGGCACCATCACCGCATACCGTACCATCCATCACGGTGAAGATACCCGGGTGAAGTTCTTTCTGCATGATCATAAGATCCACCAGTACCTCATGGATATATTTATGCGCATAGTGTCTTACCTCTTTTAACAGCCCACCAAAAGAGTTTTTTACGGCACCAGTAATAGTAGAATGTCCATGCGTCTTTATAGTAGGCAGGTGGATAACACTCTTGCCGATAAACATCCTGGGTATCTCGATCCCTTCAGGGAATATCTGATTCAAGCGTAGTAGCTTGCCTTTGAAGGGGTATTTTACCCACTCTACCTCGGGCAGGGGGATAAAAGGGAGTCCGTATCTATCCAGGATAGGTAACCATTTATTATGGATAGCGCCTTTCCTGGGGTTAGTGACCACGGTTTTGTTCTCTACCGGGAAGAGTTTAGTAGGCAGGAATTGATCCCCCAATAGGGTTTTTACTACCCCTTCTAGTTGCCAGGGCTCAGTGGAGCATGCCGGGAAATACTTGGTCCAGGAAAGATTTATCTTTATTAAAGTATCATGCCCCTGGGAGATAAAGTCCTGGTATTCTGCCAGGTGCATCAACCGCTTATAATCATCCAGGACTGTTTCCGGGCTAGTCTTTAATACTACAACCCTGGCTCTTTTCGGCATCCCATAGCTCCTTTCCTTACAGGAACATTAATGATAAATTTTATGAAACACTCGCAGAATACCCCGCCATTCATGGCGGGGATGAATGCGAAGCGGGGGTATGGGGGATGCAATCCCCCTCCTTGCCTTTTAAGAAGCCCCGCCTTTCAAGGCGGGGAGCTTCACAATGGATTCAAGTAAAGAATTAAAAAAAGCTATATTTCCCGCTAAAGAGGATTCGTCCATGGACAATTTTTTGCGTTCTCTGCGCCTCTGCGGTGCATAACTCGTGCCTATAATTAATCAACAAAGCGGTATTTAATAAGGGTCCAGAGGGCCGAGAAACCGTCTTTCCAGGTAATCTTTTTCCCCTCATGATATTCCCTACCAGCATAGGATATCGGTACCTCATATATCCGGATATTTTTCTTCAAGACCTTTGCTGTTACCTCGGGCTCAAAATTGAACCGATTTGCCTTTAGCTTGATCCCTTTTATTATCTCCGCCTTCCATACTTTATATCCAGTTTCCATATCACTCAGGGTAGTATTGTATAATATATTGGCAATTAAAGTCAGGAGTTTATTGCCGACCCAATGGTGGAAGAAGATATTGCGGTGCTCTCCAGTGAAGCGAGAGCCATAAACCACCTCGGCCTTCCCATCCAGGATGGGCCTTAATAGCTTAGGGTAATCCTGCGGGTCATACTCCAGGTCTGCATCCTGAACCAGTAAATAGTCTCCAGTCGCTTGTCTAAAGCCAGTTTTAAGGGACGCTCCTTTCCCTTTATTAGTTTCATGAGCCACTAGTAGTATCCCATTGGCCCTTTCTTGTTCCAGTATCTCCCGGGTACCATCAGTAGAGGCATCGTCAACGACAATAATCTCTTTTTCTACTCCCGGCAAATCTACCGCCCTTACTCGTCTCAGAATATCTTTGATAGTATTTTTCTCATTAAAAGCCGGGATAATGATAGAAAGCTTCATCTTTTGTTTTGCTCTGAAAATAACACTTTTGGCAGGCGAGACGCCTGCCCTATTGGTGGAGGTGGTCCCAAATGGATAGGTCAGGCATCTTGCCTGACTAGTGTATCGTTTCATAAAAACATTTACACTACTGTCATTTCGAGTGAAACGAGAAATCTTTTCCATATCAATGAGATAGAAAGATTTCTCCCTATGGTCGAAATGACAATCTTTTAATGAAACGCTATACTAGTTTTCATATTTTTATAGCAGATAATGCTGGAATGGGCAAGGTAAAAAACTAATTGGAGTTCCCCCCCAAACTTTTATACCTGAAAGGTATAATTGCATGACCATTAATGGTTTTAGGAAATTAGAAATCTGTGATTAAACCCGATGGCTATCTGGCAGCTTAATAGTGCTTTTATTTCCTGCCAGACAACTGATTGCTAAATATTAGTTTTGAGTGCTTTCGTAATAGCCTCTGGTGGCACATTAACAAATCATGCCGCTGAAATGCTTGACAGATAAAGATTTATCGAGGCCAAAAAATTGGCCTTTTCGGCCAACTTTTTGGCCACTATGGCTCAAACTGGCCACAGTAAAGGGATTACGAGTCAGCAAAAGGTAAAATTTCGATTTTCGCGGCCAACTTTTTGGCCTTTTTGAAGGGAGCCAGTATCCTTAATTTTGCCCCAAAAATTTTTTAAATTTTTTGAACTCCTTCTTCAGATAGCTTTGTCTTTGCAAAATTTCGCAATCTTACCAAGGATTATTCTCCATATCTGGTCCCTTATGTGGCACATAATTTGCTTCTAATAAACCCATAGTAAGAGCCAACCAACTTGTAATAAGCAGCATTCCAAATATTCTTTCTTCAAGAAGGAGGTGAAGCGGGGAAGAAACGTAGAGCAATCTTGTCCATGCAAGACTCTAAAAAGTGCAAGAGTTTAGTTAGTAAAAATACCGTATCAAGGAGGTGATAGATATGTCTTTTAATTATGATGTATGGGGAATGGCGATAAGTTTTGCCCAAAACTATCCCAAAGGATATAAAAAGGTTTCTATGATTTATGGAGGGGGGAGTATACATCTATCAGAAAAGAAGCCCGATGACTTCAACCTAGTCATTTTTGAAGATGAAGATCCTCCAGGTAGCGGACTCCGAGTTTATACAGCATTGAGAACCGCCTTAGGCGGTTTATATTTTGTTGAAACGGGGGAAAAAGCAGAGGGTGTTCTTATTATACAAATGTATCCCGGAGTTCAGTTATGGCCTACATGGCTACAATTACCCGAGAGTGTAGGGCAGGAATTCAGGTATCCTAATCCGCCCAATGCAGAAATAAGGCACCTGGGTCCTTCATGTGAAATTAGAGCTACATATCCACCCCACTACAACAATTTTAGAAATTGCATCTTATGGTATGGTGATATTAATGTGACCAATAATTACGAAGGGCAACCTAACTGGACAATTTATCCACCTGAATCAGGTATGAATGGTATGGGTGTGAGAAAAGTTGTTGTTACTATTAGTTATCCCAATGATAATAACCTTTCTGAATGGTCTGCTGCAGATTGTGGGCCTGGGGGAGCAGAGGGTCAACCGACCTTTGGGGTATTAGCTTATGGCCACTTTAGGTTTATCGGTACAGATAAAGAAAGTCAATGGAAAAATCAAAATTATTATGAAAGATTATCAGAAGTTTGGTGGGGTAATTATACCTCTGGTCCCGTTGATTTATTCTTACGATCCTGTGCATATGGAGACCGGTGGTATTGAAACCGGAGGGGAAAACTATGTTTTTATTAAAACCTTTAGATGCAATGGAGGGGACTTACATGGTATTTTTAAAGAATGTCGCTCATGATACATCAAAAGGCGGAGGAGGTGGATGGAGTTTCTTATACTTTAGGGTAAATAAGTCGGTGATGCCCGCGAAACCTTCCTCTTATATTGGGGAGTTGGTCTATCCAGGCCCGGATGGTGGTGCTACTTCGGTAATAAAAATGGATTCTATGAATACCGCCCTGGATTTTGGAGACTATTGGATATTGCAGTTTGAATACCGAACCATTGACGGATCATCAGTGCCGAACGCACCATATGTGGCTAATATCGTAGCCTACTTTGGTTGATGCCAAAAAGACTATAAATGCAGAGCAAGCTTTGTCACAATAGCTTTAAAAATAGGTTGCAGTGGCTAAGCTTGCTCGATTCCGTCCATGGCATCTTACTGTTCTTAGTGGCCTGAACTATTATGCTTAACATTATTCAATATTTAGTAATTCTGAGGATAAAAATCATACTGTCTGTGGAAAAAGTAATAAGGCGGAAATATGTCTTGCTTTCTCTTCTAGGCATAGTAATCAGCCTTATCCTAATACCTAGTCAGGCTTTAACTGAACCCAACACCTATATAAGGATATGGCCAGAGTTACCCGGGCCCTGGTATTTCAGATACCCTGAAGGGATAGCAATAGACAGGGATAATAATGTCTATATAGGTGATGGTTATAGTCACATCCAGAAATTTGACGCCAATGGCCGATTGATCTCCAAATGGGGTGGCTATGGCAGTGGCGATGGCCAGTTTATCCGCTCTCGAGGGATAGCAATAGATAATTCAGGAAATGTTTATGTAGTTGATAATGGTAATAACAGAATCCAGAAATTTGATGCTAATGGTCGCTTTATCAGGAAATGGGGCGAATATGGTAGCAGCGATGGCCAGTTTGAATACCCTGAAGGGATAGCGATAGATAGTTCGGGGAATGTTTATGTAGCTGATACTTACAATCATAGGATCCAGAAATTTGATCCCAATGGTAACTTTATCACTAAATGGGGCAGTTATGGTAGCGGTGATGGCCAGTTTATTTGGCCGAAGGGCGTTGCTGTAAACTTTGCTGGTGACGTATATGTAGGTGAAGATTATATAGCTGATAGCGGTAATCACAGGATTCAGAAATTTGATGCTAATGGTCGCTTTATCAGGAAATGGGGCGAATATGGTAGCAGCGATGGCCAGTTTAACCACCCTGAATGGATAGCTATAGATGGTTCAGGGAATGTTTATGTGGCTGATACCTACAACTTTAGGATTCAGAAGTTTGATCCCAATGGTAATTTTATTACTAAATGGGGCAGCTATGGTAGTGGCGATGGCCAGTTTTCTAGTATTAGCGGGATAGCGGTGGGCAGCTTAGGGAAAGTCTATGTTGTGGATTTCGGCAATAACCGAGTCCAGAATTTTGACACTGAGGGTAACCTAATCGCAAAATGGCAAAGCAGTGGTATTAGTGATGGCTATTTCACTAACCCCGGAGATGTAGCGATAGATAGTTCAGGGAATGTGTATGTAGCCGATAGCGGCAATCATAGAATCCAGAAGTTTGATGCCGACGGCAGGCTCATTACTAAATGGGGCAGTGAAGGTACTGGTGACGGTGAGTTTAAATATCCAGCCAGGGTAGGAGTGGATAGTTTAGGAAAGGTCTATGTGTTAGATAGTGTAGATAGTGGCAATCGTAGGGTCCAGAGGTTTGACGCCAATGGCCAGTTCATTACAAAGTGGGAAGTCGGGGGGATGGTTGGTAGTGGTCCTGTCATTGGTATCTTAGATATGGCAGTAGATAATTCAGGTAATGTGTATCTTGCAGATAATTATTATTATCGGTTTTATAATTTTATTAATGGCCGAATCTTGAAGTTTGATTCCAACGGTAAATTCATTACTGAATGGGAGAGGGCTGACGTATGGTGGCAGCCAATGGGAATAGCGGTAGACAATATGGGTTCTGTGTATGTTGCCGATAGGGTTAATAAAGAAATTGTTAAGTTTGACTCCAACGGAGGCTTTATTACTAAATGGGGGGGCAGGGGTAGTGGAACCGGTCAGTTCTCTGAACTGTGGGCAATAGCAGTAGATAGCGCCAGCAATGTCTACGTAAATGCTGATTCCCAAATCCAGAGGTTTGACTCGGGTGGTGGCTTTATCACTAAATGGGGCAGTTATGGCGGTGATATTCTTCAGTTCGGTGGAAGTGTCGAGATAGCGGTAGACAATTCGGGCAATGTTTATGTAGCTGATAGCGTTAATAACCGTATCCAGATTTTCCCACCGAATCCCTCTATAATGTTGCATCTTAATAATGATAGCTTCCGGCCAGATGGTATATTGGATTTATCTATCGACATCTGGGCAGGTACTGATAATTATATTGCCGATGCATATTTAGCCCTACTAGCACCTGATGGCAGGCTCTTCTTCTGGGGTCCGAGATTGAAGAGTTTCAGTGAGAAAGTCCAACCTGTATGTAGCTCCTGTGCGGTAGAGAATTATTCGGAAGTTATTATGTCCATACCTCTTGATGCCTCTATCACTATCGGACTCTATACTTTCTATGCGGTGCTGACCAAGGTAGGAAGTAATCCTCTGGAGCAAAATAATTGGCTCAGCAATCTAGCTCAAGCTACCTGTAAGTTTACAAAATAAGCATGATCGTACCCAGAAGTAATACTGATATACTCATCCTTAGAACCCTCGGTCCCCAAAATTAGTTCATCGCGGCCAAGAGACTATCGAGCATGAGGAAGCTAGGTTTTTTAATATTATGCCTTTGCCGCCTTGGCTGCACCTAGCTCTACCCAGAGCGGCTCTCCCCAACTCCTCAGCCCCATCAACCTGGCATATTTTGATTTTAGCCATTAATGTTTAAGCTCCAGCACTATGTATCAGGCATCAATTGATAAAGGTGAGTTAAAAGCGGTACACTTTTATCCTGGAGGTGATAGGAGTGCCGGCAAAGAACCCTAGGATTAATCTGGTACTAGAAAAATCCCTTTATGATTATATTAAGTACCTTGCTAAAAAGGAAGGTGTATCTTTATCGCTAAAAGCCCGCGATTTATTAAAAGATGCATTAGAAGCAAGAGAAGATATGGCTTTAGCGAAAATTGCGGGAGATAGAGAAAAGACCTTCGACAAATCTAAGGCTTTAACCCATAGCCAGGTCTGGTAATTTGGCTTTTGAACTGAAATATCATTCTGACGTTAATCTGTCATTTCCAGGATATTTCTCCTACTGCTATCCCGATATCCCGGGCATCTGGAGATATGCCGGCCACTAATGGGTTCCAAACCCGG
>MHDQ01000179.1:14034-17431 GCA_001803565.1 Nitrospinae bacterium RIFCSPLOWO2_12_FULL_45_22
CCAGGATATTTCTCCTACTGCTATCCCGATATCCCGGGCATCTGGAGATATGCCGGCCACTAATGGGTTCCAAACCCGGTCTACTTTAAAGGTCAAAACCACTCTATCTTTCTCGGTATCAGGCACTGGGTAGCTTAGCAGGCGCCAATTGTTGTCTTGCAAGATGGTCTCACCCAGAAGGTGATGATCTAAATAGATTTGAACTTTCACGGGTTTGCTTCTGATAGCCGGATGGCTGCTTAAGATAGGGATAAAGATGGTCGTCCCTTTAACTTCTTGCTCAAGGGATGCTGTTTTCTTACTCCATCTAAATTTGAACTGGTTATTCCAGGTTTCCCCATGATACCAACCGCCAAAATCGGTCTTTACCCCTTCTACAATTTTAATTGCGGCTAATGATAGGAAAAGAAAAAGTATGATCATTCTTAATTTTGGTAAGAGTTTTCTCTGAGGGATTTCGATATTACCCAGTCTAGCCGCGAGGGATATGAGGGATAGGTTTAACCAAAACATCAGCTCTAAGGCATGGATATAAAATAGATCTTGAACAAAGCTATAGACCACAAATCCAACTAAAAAACCTAAGCTTGCACCCGCTAAGCTCCTGACCCGTCTATCTCCTCCCTGCATAGTCCTGATTCCTATCTTAAAGGCCAGGTACAATAACCAACCAAAGATGAGTAAGCCTAAAATACCCCTCTCAGCCAGTATTTGGAGGTGGTTGTTATGGGCAGTGCCGTGGTCCTGGTGATAGGCGGGGTGAGAAGGAGGGATATGTTCCAGATAGTTCCATGCATATGATCCTAAGCCTGCGCCCATAAGGGGGTGTTCGGTAAATATAACTAAGGCAACTTTTCCCAAGTGGAGTCTAACATCTCCCTGGGAGATAGAAGAGAACCTTTCCGCAATCTTTAATTCGACCAGTAAAGGTCTTAAAAGAACCAACGATAAAGCCAATGCTAATGTTATGGTACCTAAAGACCACCAGATTTTCCGGCGGGGGTTTTTTCTTTTTGCAGGGGTTTGGCTTGTTAATATAAATAATAGCAGCATACAGACTATTACCACAGGGTACGATACCCATCCCCCCCTGGCATAACTGAGGACGAGATTAATCGTGACCAGTATTGCCGTTAATAGCAAGAGCCACTTTCGATAGCCTTTCTGTATGGATATTAGAGCAAAAAGAAAGGGAGAGACCAGAATCAGGTATTCTGCGTACCAGCGTGGATTCCAGAAGGTAGCATGCACACAGTGCGAGGGTCCATAACGAAAATAATTGCGTGACCTCTCGAAGGTATACTCGCTCCATTCCAGCGGCAGGCTAATGATCTCCAGGTAGTCTAGTAAGCCATATAAGTTAGTCAAAATAAAGGAGACTAAGAGCCAAAATATCAACCAATTTATTTGCTTCAAATTATCAAGGTTATTAATTGCAAACAAATATAGCAATACCCCGAATAGCAAGTTTAGAATGCATTGCATGGTATAGAGCGGATAATGCTCATTTACATTGGCTACCGCCCGGAAAAACTGGAAGATATCAGACCATTGAAAGGTATTCTGATAGAGGTATATGAGATAGGGAATGGCTGAGACCAGGCTTATGAGGAGAAACAGGATAATTGGCAAATCCAGATGGGTTCTATAAAATCTCAAGTCCTTTTCTTTCAGGAGGCGAATAATCCAGCTTGCTATAATAAGGAGAAGTAATATATCCAGGAGAAAGAGGTAAGGGCCGCTCGGGTGATTGCCGAAGAGGGGGACAAAGAAAACTAATGCGTAGAGTCCCCATACAGGTTTTATAGAGGCGCAAACAAGGCCTATCCCTAAAAAGGTCAGGATAATGATCTGGAAAGTAGAGCCCCAATGAGGAGGGTAGGGGCCCTCTACCAAAGATATGTTTCTGGCGTGGTAAATTAGATAGAAAAATAAAGTGCCGATCCATATAGCCGCAAGAGATAATAAGATTCTGAAGAAAGGCAGGAACTTGCGAGAAGGCGAATAGTATTTATTTGATATCATTAAACCCGATAATTTTGTGTTCTATCTTATTCTGGCTAAACTATTACCCGGTTTTTCTTTTGGCCTCTTTATGAAATTCCTTTATCAATAAACATGCGGTGCCAGAGCTCCAACATCAGGAGGTTCCAGAGGAGATAGTGCCAGTTGCGGTAGCCACGGCTATGCTCATCCAGCATCTGTTTAACATAGTTTTTGTTAAAATAGCCCCGCTGCAAAGCCCTGTTATCCAATAGGGTATCATAAGCCATCTCCTTTAGCTCCTTCCTGAACCAGTGGTCTATCGGTACACCAAAACCCATCTTGGGGCGATTAAGGATTTCTGGAGGCATTAAGGGAGCCAGGGCCTTTTTGAGGATATATTTTTTTGTCCGGCCTTTGAGCTTGAGAGAACTGGGTATCTGGGCGGCCAATTCCATGAATTCATGATCCAGGAAAGGAGAACGGGCTTCCAAAGAGTGGGCCATAGAGGCAATATCTACCTTTACCAGCAGATCATCCGGTAGATAGCTATTTACATCTACCGAGAGGGTAGCATCAATAAAATCCAGGGCATCAGAGGTGGCGTACCAGTGTTCCAGAAGACTCATGGAATCTATCTCACCGACTAATCTTTTAAATTCATTGGTGTATAGATCATCTTTCTGGTCGTTGCTAAAATGGATAAGCCAATGTCCATAGCGTCGTTCCCGTGACTCAGCCAATGCCTCAAGGAACCGCTTCCCTCGCCGCAAGAAACTCCGGGGATCAGTAGAATAAGGCAGGAGGAAGAGCATTTTATGAATCTGGCTCCGCAAAAAACCCGGCAAACAATCATACCAGGAAGCTAGTTTATTAGCAACATAGCGGTCATAACCAGCAAAATTTTCATCCCCCGCATCCCCATTCAAAGCTACAGTGACATATTCCCGGGTCATCTTGACCAGATAATAGGTAGGGATAGCCGAGGAGTCAGCAAAAGGTTCATTGTAATGCCAGATAAGCTTGGGGAAGATTTCTATCGCATTAGGTTTAACAATAAACTCGTGGTGCTCGGTCTGATATCTTTGAGCAATTAACCGGGCATAAGGCAGCTCATTATATTCCTCCTCTTCAAAGCCAATAGAGAAGGTCTTGATTGGTCCTGAACTTAGTTGTGTCATAAGGGCTACGACTGCACTTGAGTCAATGCCACCACTCAAAAAGGCCCCTAAGGGGACATCGCTGATCATCCTTAACCGTACAGCCTCCTGTAGTTTTTCCATGATAGCCTCTGTCCATTCCTCTTCCGAGCGGTGTTGCTTATGGGCATAAGAGAGCTTCCAGTAGCGGCTAATTTTTATCTGGCCATTCTCCAGGGTAAGGATATGTCCGGGTGGTAATTTATTTATCCCTT
>MHDQ01000180.1:0-1039 GCA_001803565.1 Nitrospinae bacterium RIFCSPLOWO2_12_FULL_45_22
CCCGCTTATTGGCATGGCATGTTACGCAGATGGCCGAGTCATGGGCTTCTACGGAAACACCCGCAGGCATATGCACCTCACCCTGTACCCGCAACTGGTAAGAATGGGCCCGGCCACTGCTATCCGTTCGGTCGGTATTGGGAAAGCTATGAGGGTCGTGGCAGGTAGGGCAGGCAATGGGTGGCTGGCTGCCCGGCTCAAAGAGCGTCGCCGGTTTATCAGCCGTAGCATCAGCCGGGAAGATGGCCTCTTTACCCCGCATCTTTACCTGGATAAAGCCCTGGCCAGTATGGCACTCGACACAACTGGTACCTCCGGCCATATGCAGTTCTGGCTCTTTACTGTGGGCAGCATTTTTAAACTCATAATACTGCGGGTGGCACTGGGTACAGACATAGTGGTCATAGGTCAGATGGCTCTCCTCACTGGGGTGGTTGGCGCCGGGGCCATGGCACTGCTCGCACTGGATATTCATAATTTTTTGTATACCGGCCGTTGCCGGGTCATCCAGGAAGGCGGTCAGGGTAGCCCATTTCTCTTTGAGCCAGGCGATGGCGCTTTTATCTTTCGTCGGGTCGAAGCCCGCCTTCTTTGCCTCCTCATCAAACCCACCACTATTATCCGTCTCATCGTAGCCGGTCACGTGACACCGGATACAGTAAGGAGATGCAGCCGAGTAGCTGGCATAGGTGTTTTCAAATTTGGCAGCATGACCAGTGCTGATGAAAGAACTGTAGACCGCGGCCTCTTCGCCTACCAATGACGGGTTATTGTGGCAGGTAGCACAATTGGCTATTCCCACAAACTTACCGGCATAGACCTTGAATGAATATGAGGAGGTCACGCCATCTTCGCTGGTAGCGATAACCTTTATCTGGTAGATACCGGCCTTATCGGCCAGGAAGCGCTGATACTTAGGGGCCGGGTAAGTAGTGGTATCATAGTTATCCATCAACTTAGCTGTAGAGCCACCCGGTGGGGTCAATTCCCAGGACCAACTGGTTATTGCCTTTTCCCGTTCATCATGGGCTTTCCCTTC
>MHDQ01000180.1:1166-5180 GCA_001803565.1 Nitrospinae bacterium RIFCSPLOWO2_12_FULL_45_22
CCCCGGGTACCATAAGCCCCCTTCATCTTGGCCAGGGCAAAGGGGACGGTCTTGTCTACGACCGTGGCAGTGGCGCTGCCCGAGGCGATAACCTGTAGGGCAGCGGGGGATGAGCCCGGGGCAGTAAAGACCCCCCAGAAGGTATAGCTGCCATTAGCTAAACTAGCTGGTACCGTAGCAGAAAAATAGGTCCCCTTACCTGTGGTAACCGGCCAGGAAGACTTATAGGCCACTGGGTCAGTAGACCAGGCGCCATCCCCAGCCAGATAGACATAACTCTTATCCGGGAGTTGTAGAGCCAGATAAAAGTCTACGGTGTTGTTCTGATCCCCGGCCTTAATGTCATAATTCAGGGTAATGGTATCCTTAGCCTTGCCATACTTGGCCTTGTTGAGGATCAAACTGATGGATGGATTAGCGGCCATAACTACCGAAACCGATGTCAAGCAAAAAGCCAATACTATTACTCCTATCGTCCATCTCTTGATCGCTACTCCCATCTCCTGCCTCCTTTCTTAAGTTCCAGCAACCATAAAAAGAACCACTCTCACTTCCAAAAATTTGCTGCTCTTTATAATTAAAAGTTATTTCCTAGAAAACCACCCCCCTTCTGACTTCAATTGAGGGAAAATTGTTCCCCTTTGACTCTTCTTACAATATCCTCTGCCTTACCCAGATAGATATTCTTAGTAACTACCCGGCTGGGCCCTGAGCCCCGGGCTTTGCCGCCCAGGGAGCCGTCTAGCTTTATCCGTTGAGAATGCCGGTAGTAGTAATGATATTTTCTTCCCCGTTTAACCTCATATATCTTTCCCATCCTTCTCCTCCAGTTAGAGACCAGGTCAGGAGAGCCTCTCCTGCCTCGCCAGGTAGCACTGACTCTCCTAACTCAGCAAAGAGTGTCCTTCTAACTATCCAGCCACCACGGACGCTAAGTCTCACTAAGGTTTTTTTCTCTTTAGGCCCCTTTCGTCTCACTTCGTGGTTTTCGTGGTTAAATAGCACCAAATAAAATGGCAATTTTTGTGCCATTAGATTTTTAACCCGGGCGATTGCTTATTAAATATTGGGAAGCCCACTTTTTATAGGGATAAGGGGCTCTTCAGGATATGGACTTTAATTAGGTAGGACACTTATGGGATGTAACCAAATTGATCCACTAAAAAGCTATGGTTTCGGCTTGAGGCAGATAGACAGAGGGATTACGGGGTGCAACACTTTGTTACTCAGGTGAGCCGAAATGGGGGCATCATATAGTTTACACCTCTAAAACGGTACCCACTGGGCAAAAGAAGAATTTCTCACCAAATTCCTGCAACATCCTTAATGCCGGTAGCATGCCGGTGCAATGGGACACCCCAATCTTTTGCACCGCGCCGGCCTTAAGCGCCCGAGTAGTCTCATCTAGTTGTTCCTGGCTGGTAAAGGCCAGATGGGTACCGCCAATTATGGCATAGATGCCGGACTTGCCGGTCTTTTCTCTTACATAGTTCAAAATATTCACCAGCCCGGCATGGGAGCAGCCGAGTATTACTACTAACCCCTGGGCCGTCTCCATTACCACTGTGAGATCATCCTGGATCATATCTTGCTCATACCCCTTTGCTCCTTTGACTACCAGCTTAGGGTCACCTTTTTCAAAGGTAGTGCAGCGGGGTATCTCACCGGTCAGGAAGAGCCCTGGAGCTATCTCTTGATACTGCTGGACAAAGACGAACTGGGCGCCATAACTCTCCAGGATACTCCGTTTAAAAGGCATACCTACATCGAACTCTTTGCCCTCTATCTGGATAGAATAGCTGTCTTTAAAGATATCGGGATGGGCATATACCTTTACCGGCCCTGAGGCTTGCAAGACAGCGAGTAAGCCCCCGGTATGGTCAGAGTGGTGATGGCTCAGGATAATGCCCTGGAGATTCCGTAAATCTTTTCTAAAGACCCGGGCATTATTGATAATCGTCATACCCTGGCCTGTATCTAAAAGGAAATTCCCCTGGTCGGTCTCCAGGAATACTGCCCAGCCATGCTCCGCAGTAGCCCCCCAACTGGCTACTCCGAAGACGCTATTTTCACACAATACTGTTATCTTCGCCTTCATAATCCCTTATCCCCCGGTTATCGTGGATTATTCATAACCGCAGAGCTTGCTATATTGTAGTTGTGGAAAATAAAAAAGGCTATACTCCTTTCCACAAAAACAGATAACGCGAGTTGGCTTATTGTAGCCAACAAAGGGAAAGGAGATAGCCTTATGGAACCTATATTTAGTGTATCGCAAAAAGCTAAAATTAGCAACGAGAGTTTGATGGTTGGGGTAGATATTGCCAAGAAGACTAATAAGGGGTATTGTCGTACTCCCGATGGCCAGGAGGTTAAGCCCTTTAATTTTGACAATAATATCCCTGGGTTCAATAATCTTTGGAAGACAATCCAGATAGCTATGGAGAGGTACAAGCTCAAAGGGGCCATAGTAGGATTTGAGTCTAGCGGTTCTTATGGGGAGCCTTTGCAGCACTTTCTGAAAGACAAGGCCCAGGTTCATCTGGTTCAAGTAAACCCTATGCACACCAAGCGGGTCAAAGAGCTTAATGACAACTCTCCTAACAAGAGCGATAAAAAGGATCCCAGGGTGATAGTCGATATTATCCAGTTGGGGCATTTTCTCAGTTGCACACTCCCAGAGGGTGCTGCTGCAGAGTTGCGTAACCTTAGCCATGAGAGAGATTTCCAGATGAATTTGCACACCCAGATTTCTAATCGTCTCCACTGGTTGGTGTATCGGGTCTTTCCTGAGTTTACCCAAGTCATTAATGACCCCCTTTGCCAGACAGGTCGCTATCTCCTGAGGGAGTATAGCACGACTGGGCAGATAGCCGCTTTGGGTTTGGAGAGGCTTACCCGGATAATGAAGGAGAAGAGCCGGGGCCAACTGGGTCCCGGGCACGCCCTGAGGCTTTGGGAGGCAGCCAAAAATTCTGTAGGGATAAAGGTGGGCCTTGAGAGTATCTGTGGCGAGATAAGAAGAGTTTTGCAGCAGATAGAGCAAATAGAAGAGACCATTCAAGAGATAGAGGCCCAGATGCTTAAGTGGCTGGGAGAGGTCCCTTACAGTCCGAGACTGCTTTCTATCCCTGGGGTAAAGTTGATTACCGCTGCCGGTATTATAGGGGAGGTAGCGGATTTTAATAAGTTCTCTGGCCCGAAGGCCCTTATGAAATTGGCCGGGCTTAATCTTTATGAGATAAGCTCCGGTAATTACCAGGGGGAACGGCACATCTCCAAACGGGGTCGGCCTTTGTTGAGAAAGCTGCTTTATTTTGCCGCTCTTAATGCCACCAAAAGGGGTGGAATTATGTACCAGAAGTATCAAGAGATGATAGGGCGAGGCATGAAGAAGCTGAAAGCGCAGATAGCCATCTCCAGGAAGTTGCTCCGGCTTATGTATGCCCTGGTACGAGATAATAGAGACTATACGCATAACTACTCCGAGTTAAGAAAAGCGGCTTAGGGCTTTAGGAGGGGGAGATTATCATCGGCGTCATTGAGGCGCTTAAGGCGACCTCCTCGCAGAGCTTATATAACTCCCTCTCCTCTGACCACCTAGCCTCTATGAAGCAAGGTCAGGGCACAGAGCTCTGTGATCCTCAAAGTACCAGAGTTAGGCAAGGTGGAAAAAGGCAATAAAGCCGTAAAGAGTTTTATAAACAGGTTTATTCACTGTTCTTTTAAAAATAGGGTTCTGGTTTTAGCAGTAGTTTCAAGGGGTTAGAGGGCTTTCCACAATTTAACGGAGTTATTAGTCTCCCCCCCAAGCCCCCCCTCATTACTACTACTACTGCTAATAAAAAATACTTGACTACAATAAACCAGACGCAAAGAGGATAATGGGTCATTAGGTCATTGGGTGACTACGTTATTGCGCCATTACTTAATAACCCAATAACCCAATAACGTAATGACCTATTGGGGGTCATTGCGTTCTTAGCGCCTTTGCGGTGTATAAGCGGTGTATAA
>MHDQ01000181.1 GCA_001803565.1 Nitrospinae bacterium RIFCSPLOWO2_12_FULL_45_22
GCACGAATAGAATTGATGCCTACAAATGAGGCTGACCTTGTTATTGCGCGCAGAGCGAAATTGAGGGTAGCGGGGGACGAGCCCCCGCTACCATACCTTATTTCAGCTCCTGGAACTTGGTGCCATTGGCCCAGCCCCAGGCATCAAACCCACCCCGGGCCTTCCACATATCCTGGTACCGCGTGACCTTGGCCTTCATCTCCGGGTCAAGCCGCGCTACCCCAGCCCGATCCTTATGCGTTTTTTCTTCATATAGGGGAACGTAGGGCGGGAATTGTTCGGCCTTGGTTACTGCTCGATAGCCCGGTGCAGATCGCCAGAAATACTCCTTACTCAGCTCGGTCATGGTATACTTAGTATCGGGGATCGGCTGTCCAAACTTGAAACCCCCATACCAACCATAGCCTCTATAATCTCGCTGCCAATCGCCTATGGCAATAGTGGTTCTCCCCCAGGCTGTTCTACCATTATAGCTATTAGGATAGGGCTTCCAGGTTTGTTCGCCAAGTCCAATCCGGACATAGTTACCTTCATGGTCATACTGCTCCTCATGCAGTTGGAGCTTGGTATGTTTCTCTATCCAGTAGAGGATATACCCAAGATAGTAATTTGGATCTTTAGGTATAGCCTTGACCACCCAGCACTCTATGCCCCCATCCTCCCGGTAGGGGTTCTGACTATCACCCCAGACCCCCTGGCCCGGATAGACCGGGTTGTCTACAATGACCTTGGGGTCCCCCAGGATGTCATGACCCTTTATCCCATTAACCTCATAGAGGACATCCTCAGCGATAATCTCATAGGTATACTCCCAGAATTGCCGCTCGCCATTGTCATCATTGCTTGCGGGAAAACCGAGGGTATCGTCCTGGCGGTCACCTCCGGCCGAGCGCCTCACTCGCCTCAGGGCCGGCACCCAGGAGTAGCGGTCCGGGTCCTTCCATTTACCCGGGGCATTATCATACTTGACTACCAGTTGGGCAAGCCCCCGGATCTCGGGTGGGTTATCCAGGATAGTGAAGGCCTTCTGGTAGATACTACTGATCCCCTGCCTATAGTGGATCACCTCATCAAACCTCTCCCAGGAATGGGTCCGCATGATATAAAAGTTCTTGCTAATCACCAAACCCCGTTTGTTTATAGTAGGCAGATAACCAAAATAATCCTGGGTCTTACCCCCCTCGGCCCCCCAGAAGGCGCATTCCCTGAACCAGAGCAGCTCCTCACCGGTATAGGGGACATCCTTGCGGGGCCAGGAGGGCTTCCAGGGGAAGGGGTCTTTAAGCACCCAGGGGTACTGCGGGTGGCGTTTATCCGGGGCAGTCAAGTCCTTTACTGGCTCAGCATAAGGGGTCCAGCCTTTAATGGTGACTGGTGCTGGGGCATATTTGTCTGCCGGCTGTTGCGCTAATACCGTACCTGGCTGGAGCCACCAGAACCCCAGGGCAAGCAAGGCAACCATTAGAAACATCATCTTTCTCTTTTGCATGAGCTATCTCCTCCTTTCTCCGATTCTACTGCGCTTAATCAGTGGGCCATAATATCCATTAGTGTAATTGCCCAATATCTTGTGCGGAATTAATATCACCGCAGAGACACAGAGAAGACCCGTAAGGCGTGAGAGCGTTAGGCATAAGGAGATGCCCCCTCACCCTCACACCTTACTCCTTACGATCCGTAAGAAGACTCTGCGCCTCAGCGTCTCTGCGGTTCAATGGCATCTTCTACAACTTATTGAGTAATTACCCATTAGTAACAACTCTGTCATCTCACCCCCTTTCTCCTCACTTTGTAGGCACGGATTTATCCGTGCATTATAAATAGCACGAATAGAATTCGTGTGCAGGCCGGGGGCTTGTACCCCCGCCCTGGCTCAAAACTCGTACTTGACCTTGAACTCGACATAGTTCCGGTCGTTCAATGGCCCCCAGGCTAAATCGTTTGGGTGGCCATAGAAGTAGTGAAAGAGCACAGAGGCCGTGAGGTAGTTAGAGAAGGTATAGCTGGTCCCGAATGTATTTTGCGAGGTCATGCGGTTAAAGGGGGTGATCATATTGATCCAGGTGATAGACCAGCGGTCTTCTGTAAAGGGAGCGCGCCAGGTTAGTGCTGGGAGGTAAATGGCACTGATATTATTTGCGGGGCTGGCAGGCTGCGGCACCGGTATCCCACCATCCCGGCCAAAGAGATAGGTAAATGACCAGTAGAGCATGAAGCTAAAATCCTGCCGGAAATAGCTCTCTACCCCCCAAATCTGTCTATACAGGCTCCGCTTACTATAGCCATCATACTTATTCAGCAAGGGGTTAGTCAACCCCAGGGCGATAACACTCTCATTCAGGTTCGGGAGATACTTATTCAGGTCCAGGGCATTCTCAAAGAACATGCCCCAGTTTCGGTTTAGGAACCAGAAACTTTTATCCAGGGCTAGGCCCATAGTATGCAGCCGGGTAGGCTTGGGCTCGACAAAGTACCGGGGTGCCCCTCCTACTATGCGGAAGGCCCGGCGGAAACCGGTCATGGACTTGTCCCAGTAATAGGCATAGAAGAGGTGTCCGTTCCAGCCGCCATAATTGAACCCCAGCCGGGTGATCCACTCATGGTCTTTGACATTCCAGGTAGGCATATCGGCCCGCATCCGGGTAGTCAGGGCCGCCGGGTTAATACCAATGTCTGAGGGGCTTCCTTGGGGCCAGACATAGCCCGCAGGATAATAATAGTTCCGCTCATAGTCAAAGTTCCAGATCAACTGAAAATAGAGGTTAGGGGTGAATTGCCTGATGACCGAGAGCATCCAGGTAGGGAGATTGACATACTCAAAGTCGGTCTGGGTAAGGCGGGGGTTGGCGGCAGTGCCATACCTGAGGTCTACCGGGAAGACAGAATCATGCACCTTGGTATCTACCTTGGCCCAGATATGCTGCTGCTTACCGAGTTGGATGATCCAGCCCGGCGGGGTCCATTTGAGATAAAGCTCACGCCAGATGCGCTTGGTATCGTTATAATACTCATCGGCCTCCTTGACTGCCGGGTAAAGGTTACGGCGGGCAGCACTGCGAGTACCACCAAAGCTGTGCTTGAAGCTATGGTCCCAATCATACAGGGCATTGTAGCGGAAGTCCCAGATGCTGACAAACTCCAGGCTCGGTATAGCCGGTGGGACATAGCGGGCCTCCAACTCCGTGAACCACTCGATCTTCTCCAGGTTATAGTTCCGCTTCCGGAGAGCACCCGCGGGCAGTCCTGGGTTAGAGTTATAGCGGCCGGCGGCAGGCGGGTTGGGATTGCCCCGCATAGTCTTACCTCCACCTTCTCTCCCTCTGCCATTCAGGAACAAGCCGGTGTCATTCCAGAGAACCCCCTTCAGCCACAGGCCCGGGACCGCTTCTTCCACATTATTCAGGGCATGACCAAAGGGATCAAAATTACTCAGGTCAAACCACTTACCCTCCTCCTGGGCCTGGGCCAGCGTACTCAGGAACCCCAGGGCCAGGAGACAGACTATTACTGAGAACATATGCCTTTTCATAACACCCTCCTTTCTCTTTAGTGAGCAGTGAGGAGTAAGCAGATAATCTCGAATTTCGAAATTAGGGTCGTTAACGGCTCACGGCTTTACTGTTCACTACTCACTCTATTAACCCTTAGCGCTATCTACAACTAGCGATAACTACACAAAATTTAAAAGATTTTCCTGAATTCTGTTAACTGAACCCCCGGGAACTGTTACCCCAAATTAAACGGTAACCGTTCAGCCACGAAGAAGTGCAAAGTGTAAAACTACGGTAAATTATTCCTCAGCTTTGCACTTTTAGCTTTGCATTTTCCGCCCTCCTGGGCCTTTGTGCCTTAACGGCAGATAAAAGGTTATCCCGGTGAACGGTTACATTAAACTGATAATCCTTGACCGAATTTGGGATAAGGTGATAGGACCCAGTTATTAGGTAAGTGCGATGATATTTCGAGGAACAGCCGGAGGTATGAGCAGATAGCAGGGACTTTAGCGGCAACTTTTATGGATCATCTGAGCCAGGTGACGATCCTACTCTCACAAGCATTATGGAATTAAGTACAAAAGAAATGGACACTTTAACGGTCGTTCCAGCTAAGACCAACTCGGTCACATTATTCTGGACGCCTTAAGCTATCTTCAGCCGACCCACATAACCCATCACCCCCCTTACCTGCCTTGAACAGTATGGAAAATACCTGCTTACCTTCAGTAGGTAGGAAACAAAGGCAAATTACTACTCCTCAAATGTGAAAGGCACTTTAAACTAATAGCGCCTTTTTGTCAAGACTTTTTTTTGGGGCTAAAATTTTTACAAAAAAATGTAGGCACGGATTAATCCGTGCCTACATACAATGCCGCTACTTCAGCTCCTGGAACTTGGTACCATTGGCCCAGCCCCAGGGATCATAACCACCACGGGCCTTCCACATATCCTGGCTGGCCCTGGCCTTCTTGATCAGCTCCGGGTCGAGCCGTTCTACCCCAACCCGGTCTTTACACTTCTTCTCTAAATAGAAATAGGGGTAGGGGGGGAAATGATCAATCTTGGTTACTGGCCGATAGCCCGGTACCGGGCGCCAGAAATACTCCTTTTGCAGCTCGGGTATAGTATACTTGGTATCAGGGATGGGCTGGCCATATTTGAAGCCACCATACCAGGCCATCCCCCAAAAATCTCTCTGCCAATCACCCAATAAGATAGTGGTCCTGCCCCAGGCCACTCTACCTTTATAGGAATTGGGATAGGCCTTCCAGCTTTGTTCGCCTATCCCCATCCGGATATAGTTGCCTTCATGGTCATACTGCTCCTCATGCAGTGGCAGCTTGGTACGCTTCTCTATCCAGTCGAGGATATACCCTAGATAATATTTCGGGTCTTTAGGCGTGAGCTTAACTACCCAGCACTCTAAGCCCCCATCCTCCCGGTAGGGGTTCTGACCATCTCCCCAGACCCCGGCTCCAGGATAGATCGGGTTGTCCACAATAACCTTGGGGTCTCCCAGGATGGCCTGACCTCTTGCCCCATTAACCTCATAAAGGATGTCTTCACCAATGATCTCATAGGTATATTCCCAGTATTGCCGCTCGCCATTATCGTCATTGCTCAAGGGATAACCCAGGGAGTCGTCCTGCCGGTCACCACCGGCCGAGCGCCTCACCCGCCGCAAAGCCGGTACCCAGGCATAGCGGTCCGGGTCTTTCCACTTGCCCGGGGCATTGTTGTATTTGACTACCAGTTGCGCAAAGCCCCGCAGCTCGGGCGGGTTATCCAGGATAGTGAAGACTTTTTGGTAGAGGCCATTGACCCCCATCTTGTAGTGGATGATCTCATCAAACTTCTCCCAGTAATGGGTGCGCATGATATAGAAGTTTTTGCTGACGACCAAGCCCCGGCGGTTCCGCATGACGGAATACCCACAATAATCCGCGGTCTTACCTCCCTCGGCCCCCCAGAAGGCGCATTCCCTAAGCCAGAGCAACTCCTCACCGGTATACGGGACATCCTTGGTGGGCCAGGAGGGCTTCCAGGGAAAGGGGTCTTTAAGTACCCAGGGGTACTGTGGATGGCGCTTATCCGGGGCAGTCCAGTCCTTTACCGGCTCAGCATAAGGTGTCCAGCCCTTGATGGTTGATGGTGCAGGGGCATACTTGTCTGCCGGCGCCTGCGCTGACACTACAACTGGATTAAACCACCAGAACCCCAGGCTCAGCAATAAAACCATTAGGAACATCATCTTTCTCTTCTGCATGAGCTATCCTCCTCCTTATCTACGATTCTGCTGCAGTTAAGCCGTAAACTTTTAGTATCTTTTTATTAACAAACCTATCCTCTCACCCCCTTTCTCCTCATTACTGACGGGGGGATGGCCCCCCGCTCCAGCTTAAAACTCGTACTTGACCTTGAATTCGACATAATTCCGATCGTTCAATGGCCCCCAGAGTAAGTCGTTCGGGTGGCCATAGAAATAGTGAAAGAGCACCGAGGCCGTGAGGTAGTTAGAGAAGGTATAGCTGGTCCCGAATGTATTTTGCGAGGTCATGCGGTTAAGGGGGGTGATCATATTGATCCAACTGATAGACCAGCGGTCTTCGGTAAAGGGAGCGCGCCAGGTTAGTGCCGGGAGGTAAATGGCGCTGATATTATTTGCGGGGCTGGCAGGCTGCGGTGCCGGTATCCCTCCATCCCGACCAAAGACATAGGTAAATGCCCAGTAGAGCAGGAAGCTAAAATCCTGCATGAAATAGCTCTCTACACCCCAGATATGTTTATACAGGGTCCGCTTACTATAGCCATCATACTTATTCAGCAAGGGGTTAGTCAACCCCAGGGCTATAACACTCTCATTTAGATTCGGGAGATATTTGTTAAGCAGAAAATAATTCTCGAAGAACATGGCCCAGTTGCGCTTCAGGAACCAGAAGTTGGTATCCAGGGCAATACCGGTATAATGCACCCGGGTCGGCTTGGGCTCGACAAAGTAGCGCGGCGCACCCCCTACTATGCGGGAGGCCCGGCGGAAACCAGTAAGAGACTTATCCCAGACATAGGCATAGAGCAGGTGCCCGTTCCAGCGGCCGACATTAAACCCAAGCCGGGTGATCCACTCATGGTCTTTGACATTCCAGGTGGGCATATCGGCCCGCATCCGGGTAGTCAGGGCCGCCGGGTTGATACCGATATCTGAGGGGCTCCCCGAAGGCCAGACATAGCCCGCAGGATAGGTGTAGTTCCTTTCGTAGTCAAAGTTCCAGATCAACTGAAAATAAACGTGTGACCCTAACTGTTTGGTGGCCGAGAGCATCCAGGTAGGGATATTGACATACTCATAGTCAGTCTGGGTAAGGCGGGGATTGGCAGCAGTGCCATACCTTAAGTCCACTGGGAAGAGGTCATCATGAACCTTGGTGTCTACCTTTGCCCAGATATGCTGCTGCTTGCCTAATTGGATGATCCAGCCCGGTGGGGTCCATTTGATATAGAACTCCCGCCAGATGCGCTTGGTATCGTTATAATACTCATCGGCTTCTTTTACGGCTGGGTAGAGGTTACGGCGGGCAGCACTGGTAGTAGCACCGAAGCTGTGCTTGAAGCTATGGTCCCAGTCATACAGGGCATTGTAGCGGAAATCCCAGATGCTGATAAACTCAAGGTTCGGTATAGCCGGTGGGACATAGCGGGCCTCCAGCTCCGTGAACCACTCGATCTTCTCCAGGTTATAGTTCCGCTTCCGGAGAGCACCGGCGGGCAGTCCTGGGTTAGAGTTATAGCGACCCGCCGCAGGTGGGTTGGGATTGCCCCGCATAGCCTTACCTCCACCTTCTCGTCCTCTGCCATTCAGGAACAACCCCGTATCATTCCAGATAATCCCCTTCAGGTAGAGGCCCGGGACACACTCTTCGACATTGTCCAGGGCATGGCCAAAGGGATCGAAATTACTCAGGTCAAACCATTTGCCCTCCTCCTGTGCCTGCGCCGTACCCAGGAAGAACATGCATAGGAGCAAGCACAAACTCAGAACACTCATCTTCGCTTTCATAAGAAACCCTCCTTTCGTTACCATTTTCCACCTTAGATTGAACTAATTAGCTTTGTACGGCTAGCTCTCTCTCCTGCTACCATCGTTACCTCAGCATCAGGATTTTCGCTTGATCGAGCAGTGTTCGTTTGGCGCAATATAAACTATCTGGAATCAAAATATTCTCAACCCATAAATCATCACCTCCCCCTGCCTTTCTTATACCAGTTCATCATATTTAATAGCATTCAGCAATCAGCCGTCAGCTCTCAGCTTAACCCATTGGCAAGTAAAATTCTTTTTCCCCTCAGCATCTCATCCCTTACTCCTAACGCCTTAGGAAAAATCTTGCTGAGCGCTGATAGCTTACAACTGAACCCTTACTAGATATTATTCTACTGTGATAGTACCTTTGGTCTCTTTGCCGATGGGCGCCTGGGGCCGATAGACTAACTTGGCGGGTACGACCGTGTACTCAAAGGCACCTTTCTCGACAAAGCAGAGACTGGCCACGGCACCCGGTGGTATCCGGTCAGAATAGAACCCCCCTTCTGAAGGGTTGGCAATGAAATGTACTGGGGATTTGCAGGCTACCTCTACCTGCTTACCGCTAAAGAAGATTTCTACATAATCACCCGTAGTGTTTACCCAGATCACGGTAGTACCGGCCTTTACCTTGGCTTCTTGGGGATAAATCCCAGCCTGCTCGATAATCCGTACCAGGAAAGTACCTAGTTCTTCCCCTTTGATCCGCTCCTTTTTGTCTTGCGCACCTAACGGCACCAACAAAAAAGTAATGCCAATAAATAGGGCTACGAAAAGGACACTACACTTTGAATATTTTAACATCTTCCCTCCCTCCTATAATAATGGGTTAATAATAAACGGCATAAAGCCACCTACACCTCCTCTAAAACCTTAAGCCTCCTCATTTGTCTAGTCCTCAATCTTTAGCGCAGCGGAAGCCGATACCATTGCTTTTGGTGCCGGGTTCGGCCAGGACCCGGCTAAATGTTTGCGCATCTTTAGCATCACTGCTCCAGGCCCCACCCCGAACAATGAGCATCGTATACCACAAATCCTGGCCATCACTGCCTTTTTCTCTGGGAGAATGCTGGTATTGGCGGTATTCCATACTGGTCCATTCCATGACATTGCCCGCCAGGTCATACACACCATAAGGGCTCTTGCCCGCCTCGTATTTCCCTACTGCATGGATGCTTTTTGCGCCGGCTTCCCAGGTATTGGTCTTAGTCTTATCAAATTCTTTACCCCAGGGGAATTCCCGGGCATCAGCCCCCCGGGCGGCCTTTTCCCACTCCTCTTCGCCTGGTAATCGTTTCCCCGCCCAATTACAATAGGTCTTAGCATCCCACCAGGCAACAAACGTTACCGGATAATCGTCTTCGCCCTCAGGATAAGCGCCGGTATGCTGCCAATGATCCGGTAGCCGGTACCTGGTCTCATCTACAAATTTCTTGTATTGCCTATTAGTCACCTCATATTTATCCAGGTAAAACCCCTTCAAGTATACCACCCGCTTTTTTCTCGGTTCTTGGAATTTAGTAGCATAGCCATAGGGATTTCTTAAGATACGGAACTCTTCATTATCGGTACCCATGATAAATTTTCCACCGGCTATATAGACCATATCGCTGGTAGCAGATGTATCCCCGGCCAGGGAGTACCTCAGCAACCAGTAGGAAAGGGCTGGCACCAGCAAAACAAATAGAGCTATAAGGATTAACTTTTTGCTGGACATCTTTATCTCAGGTCCCCTCAATGACAAATTTTACGGCTTACTGTAGACCAGAATAAAAGAAATGTCAACAAAAAAAAATTAAAAATTATTTTCGCTCATAGCCGATTACAGACCTCTCCAGGCAAATAAGGAATTGCAAATAGCTTGACTTTGTCACATTGTAAGCGTTCAGCCGTCAGCAATCAGTGGTCAGCAAGGCAAATAAAAACAACAGCTTATATACAAAACCTTAGCTTGGGAATTATAGACTGTTCTCTTGTGTCATATTGGTTTTGCTGAAAGCTGACGGCTAATAGCTGAACGCTTACGTCACATTTATAGCAAACTGATTAGCTTGACAATGTCAGGCGACTAACAATCTTATTTCGTAGGGGCCAGGTTAGGGTTCAGGCGGAGGGCCTGCTGGTATGCCTGAGCGGCTTCCTGTCTCCAGCCTTTAGCAAAAAAGGCATCTGCCAACAAATAGTATACTTCAGCCAGATCAGGCTGTAGCTCCAGGATAGATTTGTATAAGGCGATAGCCTCATCGGGCATCCCCTTAGCTAGATGCTCCTCACCCCAGCTAAGGGCCAGGTCAGTTAAGGCATAACCTGCTTCGGCATCCATAGGATTAAGGCTGAGGCCCTTTTTTAGTTCTTGTAAGGCAAGATTCCCCTGGCCAGCCAGCATGGCCCGAATTCCATTGGCAATGTATAACCTGGCCTGATAGACCCCCCTGAGGGCCTTTTCTCGTCCCTCTCGATCTGCGCCCCAATTATGTATTAGAGGCAGGATGGGCTTTCGGTGCGGTGCGAGCCCTTCCAGGAGCTTATCGGTCTGGATGGGCCGATACAGGTCTTGCGAGGCGCGGTATTCGATCAGATTATTATTGTCAGTATGGATAGGGGCATCATGGGCATATAAGGCCGCTTCTGTGCCATCCATCACAAAAATCCCTAAGATATTATACATATTAGCTTTACCAATCCGGGCCAGATCAGCCTGGACTTTGGCCTGGGCCAGGCTATGCTCCAGCCGCGGGAGGTCTATCTTTAGGGCCTGCTGGCTGCCTATGAGGAGATAATCACCACCAGTAGAGATTTCCCAGAGGGAAGAGTAGGGGAAGGCCTGGCTAAAGGTCTTGAGGAGGGAGCGGAAGCTCCTGGCTGAGAGGTTATATGCCTGCACCCATTGGCAGATAAGGCCATTATCGTTTAACCTTTTCTTTACTAACGTATAATAATCCCGGGAGAAAAGGCTCCCCATCCCTGCAATCCAGAGGTTGGAGGGTTCTGAGATGATTACATCGTACCTTTTTTCCCTTAGCAGGAGGTGATTGCGGCCATCACCTATTATGAGGTTGAGGCGGGGGTCGGCTAAGGCATTATGGGTAAAATTTTGAAAGAACCTGGCCGCCTCTACTACTTCCGGCGATATCTCCACGGTATCAATCTCTTTAACCGGGTACTGCTCGATAGAACCCAGGGTAAGACCGCTACCCAGGCCAATCAGCAGGACCTGTGCCGGGTGGGGATGAAATAGCAAGGGTAAGTGGGCAGTTAGAATCTGAGTGGGCATATCCCGGTGCCGGGTGGAGGCATCTACTTTGCCATTGATCTGGAGGGTAAGGGCCCGGTCAATAGCTCGCTCATATACCGAGACCGTGGCACTGACGCCTTCTTTGTGATAGAGGATATTCCCTTGAGATTCCATAACATCTTTGACCCCAATGGCATTATTGCCCGGGATAGGTTGATATATCTGATAATAGATATAGGGGCCGCTATTTAGAATATACCGGTTCCACTGGGGGGTATACCAGAGCAATAGGGGGGTCAGGATCAGACCAAAACCTAACCTTACCGCCTTTCCCAAACTATAGTAACCGGGGTTTATCAGGATAATCAATAACCCCGGTAAGATATTCATTAGGGCGGCGGCGATAATAGTCTTCTGGAGTCCTAACCATGGTATCAGGATAAAGCCACCACAAAAGGCCCCCAGGATAGACCCCAGGGTATTGATAGCATAGACCCTCCCTATGGAAGGGGTGACTTTTTCCAGGCTCTGGGTATATATCTTGGTTATTAAAGGGAAAGTTATACCTATGAGGAAGGTAGGTATTAGGATCAGTAGGAATATAAAGCTAAATTCGATCCCCTGGAGGAGATAGAAACTCTGACCATAATTTTGCAGCACTTTTACTATGAAGATAGACAATTGCTGGAAGAGGGGGATCAGCAACAGGGCGGCGAACCCAATAGCTAACTGGAGCTGACCAAACAGACCCAGCAGGTCTGCCCGCTTATCCAGGTAGCGGGCCAGGAAGAGGCTGCCCAGGGCTAAGCCAGTAATAAAGGCGGTCAATATAAGGGTGAAGGCATAATGGGAAGAGCCAATAGCTAAAGATAATACCCTGGTCCAGGCCACCTGGTAGGTCATAGAAGCAAAACCTGAAGCAGCTAAAGACCATACCGCTATCTCAGCTAAGATATAAGGGAGGGGTTTAGGGCCAACCAGTTGGGCCTTGGTTTTGGCTTTAACCCCAGCCCGGGGTAAGGATTTAGGTGGCAGTAGAGGCGAAGGTGCAAGGGCCGGGGGGCTGCGGCGGGCTAGCAGAATGACTGCGGTGGCAATAGCCAGATTAATAAAGGCCGCCAGATATATAGTAGACCTCATCCCTAAATAAGGGAGCAGGATAAACCCACTAAGTGCAGAACCTAAAGCCGCACCAAAGGTATTCAGGGAATAAATCTTGCCAATGCTCCAGCCCAGATGGGGAAACTGGTCAACAAAATATTTGCTTAAGACCGGTAAAGTAGCGCCCATAAGGGCAGTGGGGATCAGCAGGATAAGGCTGCAGATGGAGAAGCGGAGCAGGCTGAAGAGATAGAAGGAGGTAGTCAACTCATTATATATAAGCTGATAAAGAGGGATCACGAGCTGCAGTAACCCGGGTATTAATAGGCAATAGAGACCGATTCCCCCTTCTAAAATCCCGTAAACCTTTACGGGATGAAAAGACCTGGTCATGAGCCGGCCAGCGCCATAACTGCCAATAGCTAAGCCAGCCATAAAGGCAGTTAAGACCGTGGTGACGGAGAATACCGTGTTACCGATAACCAGGGTCAGGAGCCGGGTCCAGACCACCTCATAAATCAGGCCACAAGCCCCGGATAAAAAGAAAAATACCAGGATCAGCCCCTTATACTCTCTATCCCTTTGCGTCATAAGTTAACCGAAATGGTCACGTAACAGTTCACGGGGGTCAGGGATCGGTTGTCAGGCAATCTTTTCCTCAAAGACATCTTTCGCGCAATCTCCAGATATTGATGACCATTCAAAATTTAAAGTATTCCCTGAGCCCTGTGAACTGAACCCCGTGAACTGTTACAATGTAACTATCCAGCCACAGAGTCACACAGGATGAATCTTTTCGATCATCTGTCTTCTTCTCTGTGCCTTTGTGTCTCGGTGGCAAATTAATAACTATTATGCTGAGGAATATAGCAAAGGATCAGATTGAGGTCAAGCCAGGATAAACCTGGACGTACAGGTTAACCGTTAGTGGACGTAGAGACAGATTAAATAGCGGGACTGATGCCCTTATATGCGGACGGAAAATAAGCTTGACAATATGAGGGGGTAATGGTACAAATTTCTCTTTAATCCCTCAGATTAAAAAATAGTGTAAGCATTCAGCTATCAGCCGTCAGCTTTCAGTATTATCCGTCACCACTTACGATAAGCTTTGCTGAACGCTTACATCCTGTTAAGCCTGTCTAAAAGTACTGATTAATATTAAGGAGGGGGTTGTAGTAAGGGGCTGTCAGTTCTCTAAAAACCTGGATCAAGAATAGGTCT
>MHDQ01000182.1 GCA_001803565.1 Nitrospinae bacterium RIFCSPLOWO2_12_FULL_45_22
GAATAACTTGGTAAATAGTGCATAAGCTAACGAAAAGCCCGCCAAGGCCCCAGCCGTGATAGACAACTCTACCCAGGTAGGGGCATAACCACCCCACATATAGGGGAGACGCTGGCGGGCCAGGGAAGGCACTATAATCAGGAACCTCTCTAAAAACATGCCTACATTAATAATTAATGATAGGGCAAAGATAGCCCCAATATTGTTCCTAACCCGCTTAAAGGCTAATAAGGGGACCGGTATAATAACATTACATAACATAGTGATAAGAAAGAGCGGCTCATAATCGTGGTGCCGGTGTCGGATAACTTCCATCTCTGATGGCATACCAGCATACCAGAGAGTCAGGGCCTCGGCAAAGAAGAAATAGAACCAGAGCAGAGAGACCGCCAGCAGGAGCTTGCCCAGATTATCGAAATGGATCGGCCTAATATATTCCTCTAGCCCATAGACCTTCCGCAAAATAGCCATCAGGCTTATTACGGCCGCTACTCCGGAAAGGATCGCCCCGACAACAAAATAGGGGGCAAAGATAGTACTGTGCCAGCCCGGTACTACCGTCATGCCAAAATCCCATGAGACAATACTATGAACCGATATAAATACTGGTATGATAAGGACTGTCAGGAGGGCACATGCCTTCCTCAGCCGTTGCCACTCCATCTCACTACCGCGCCAACCCAGAGCCAGGATACTATAAAACTTGTGCCGCCAACCCCGGGTATTATCACGGGCCAAAGCCAGATCAGGAATCATGGCCACATAAAGGAAGAGGGAGCTGCCGGTAAGATAAGTAAATATAGCCGTCATATCCCATAGCAGTGGAGAACGAAAATTGGGCCAAATAGCCCGCTCGCTCGGGTAAGGGATCAGGTAATAAAAGACCCAGCTCCTACCTAAATGTATTATAGGAAACATGCCCGCTACTATAAGTGAGAATGTAGTCATAGTCTCGGCTGCGCGGGTAATGGGCCTGCGCCAATCTGCTTGTAAGAGCCGCAGTATAGCAGAGATCAAAGTACCGGCATGGCTAATGCCCACCCAGAAGACAAAATTGACGATATAAATACCCCACATGACCGGCATATTAATCCCGGCTACACCCATACCAGTCCGGAGTTGATAGCCCCAGGCTAGTAAGCCATTCAGCACTATCAGCCCCAGGACCACTACTAGCAGGTAAAAGGGCCAGCGGGATACTAAGAGGGGTCGGAGGATATCCTGATTAATCTGGGTATCCGGTACCCACCCTTTTTCTTGAGACAAGTTTTACCACCCTCCTTAAAACTAGCTTAAGTGTTCAGCCACAGAGACACTGAGTCACAGAGAAATTGGTCATCTCAGTGTCTCTGTGGCAAACCTTCTCTTGCCTTAATTGTTACAAGCTAGTACATCGTTTCCAAAGTAACGTTACAATGCTGTCATTTCGAGCGAAGCGAGAAATCTTTGTGCTAAAAGGGTTAGAAATATCTCTCCCTTCGGTCGAGATGACAAGTTAATAAGGAAACGCTCTACTAGGTACCTACTCTTTTTAAATAGTAAACTACTGGCTCAGTCCCTAATTCTTCTAATAGGCGGAATCTACGTTGGCCTTTGATAAGTTGTGCTACCTCGCTCTGGGGATCATTCAGGTTGCCAAAGATCAAGGCCCGGGGTGGGCAGGTCTGGACACAGGCAGGCTGAGCCTCACCATCCCTCACCTGCCTCCCTTCATCTTTAGCCCTATCTTTAGCTTCCCGTATCCGCTGGATGCAGAAGGTACATTTTTCCATCACACCCCTGCCCCGGACACTTAGGTCGGGATTGAGCTGGTTTTGCAAAGGTTCATCCCAGTAGGGAGAGAACCAGTTAAAGAACCGGACTTTATACGGGCAGTTATTAGCACAATAGCGCGTCCCTACGCAGCGGTTATATATTTGGGTATTAAGCCCTTCAGGGTTATGATAAGTAGCAAATACCGGGCATACCGGCTCGCACGGGGCATGCTGGCAATTCTGGCACAGGATAGGGATAAATTTTATCTTAAAATCAGGATACTCGCCTTCCCAGTAGCGTTCCACCCGGATCCAGTTAAAGGACCTCCCCTCAGCACAGCGATCCTGTCCTACAACCGGTATATTATTTTCTGCATGACAGGCTATTACACAAGCCTCACAGCCCGTACAGCGGTCCAGATCAATAACCATTCCCCAAAAATAACTCATATCAAAAGAGCTCCCATAATAGCCTTGGATAACCCGCTAGCTTTACTAATCTCACTTCCTCCCCGACCGCCTTATATAACTTTACCCGGGTAGCTGCCCAGGCCCAGGCGCCAGTCCGGGACTCAGTCAAGGGGGCCAGGATCTTTAAGGGATTAGCACCCCTATTCTGGGCATAACGTCCATAGAGGGTATGGCCCTGTCCGGCAGGCATACTCACTACTTCGGGCATTATCCCTGGATAAATTAAGGCTGGTACCAGTGCCCTACCGTGGGGAGACTCAACCCATACCGGAGCCCCTTCCGTAATACCTAATTTGCGGGCAGTCTCTGGATTAATCTCTACCCAGGAACCCCACACTACCGTTGTTATCGGGTCGGGTAGCTCTTGTAACCAGGGCTGATTAGCTCCCTGGCCTTCAGTAAAGGCTACAGAGGGATTAATATGGAGATGATAGGGATATTCCTCTGGTCTGGCTCCATATTCAGGTAATTCCAATGGTAGGATAGGCGCTTCTTGCTTACCTTTCTTGCCTTTTGCAGTAGGGGGAGGCGGCGCCGGGGTATAACTGTCCCACCAGTAGCCCACCTGTAAAAGGGTAGACCAGAACTCTTCAAAATCCTCTTCTTGAATAGAACCCCGCTTAGATTGCTGAATGATGCGCCAGCGCTCTTTTAGGAGCTCGGCATAGCCTTTCCAGGGTAGGGCTTCAGCTAATTCTCCTCCCAGTTCTTTCGCTAACCCTAACAGGACATTGGCCGTGGCCCGGGTGTCAAATACCGGATTAACTACCGGCTGCATAATCCCGGCTAAAAAGATATCCAGTCCGGGCTCAGGGACATCGTCTCCCCAACGCTCTAAATAGGTATGCTCCGGCAGGATCAGGTCCGCCAGGCTGGTGGTATCATCCATAAAGCTACCGAAACTGACAATAAAAGGGACTTTCTCTATAGCCTTCTGAAAACCGCTAACTTCGGGTAAGGTAAAGACTGGATTGGTATCATAAAGCATAAGGAGCTTTACCTCTCCAGCCCGCATAGTGTTGACGAAAGTAGTCATCCTCCCTGCCTGTGCCTTGGCAGACAGGTCAGGGGATGGTCTATTTGTAGGTGGCAGCTCGCTAAAAGGCGATGGTGGGGGAAATTTTATCTTACTCCCTACCAGTATATTTAAGGTATTAATAGCCACCAGGTTAAATACCCCATTGGTGGTAGCCCCAGCCGTTCCACCCCCGAGAGCGAGGCTCGGTCCCCGGGTAGCGAACTCTCGGGCAACCCGTATAATCTTGTCGGCTGATACCCCGGTTAGCTCAGCCACCTTCTTCGGCGCATATTCTTTAAGGGCTTCTTCCCAGGCTAGGGGGTTATCAATCTGGCCTTTGTAGAGCCCTTCTTTCAGGATTATATGGGCTAGCCCCAGGGCCAATATGCCTTCATAGCCTGGTTTAATAGGGATCCATTCATCGGCATTAGCGGCGGTCATAGATAATCGGGGTTCTACCTGGATAAACTTTCCGCGCTGGCCTGGCCGGCCCTGACGCATCTGGCCATAGCCCACCCCGTAACGGACTGGTGAGAGCCAGGTCTCTAAAAAATTAGCGCTGAAAGACAGGAGATAATTGATATCCGCCAGGTCATAAGCTGGTATAGCCTCTTCCCCAAAAATCATTGCATTAGCTCTTATTAATGGATCAGGGCTGAAGGGTTCATAGGATAGATAATTATGGGAACCAAATAGCATCAGGAACTTCTCCACCAGCCAGGCAAAATTACCTCTCAATAGCCTGCTTATGAACCATAGGCCCTGTTCTTCTCCCTTGTCTTTCAATTCCCGGAGTTTATCGGCCAACAGCTTTAATCCCTCAGCCCAGCTTATCTTCTCATAAGCCCCACTACCCCGGCGGCCCGTGAGCTTTAACGGCCCCCGAATACGATCAGGATTATATAAGACCTGGAGGCCCGCCTGGCCCCGGGCACAGACTTTACCCCGATTCAAGGGATAGAGGGGGTTCCCTTCGATCTTCTTTGCCCGGCCATCCACTACCCGCACTACGATCCCGCAGCCCGCAGGACATTGCTGGCAGATGCTGGCATACCATTGCCCTAGCCCAGGGATAACCTGGAATGGGGTTTCTGGGTAGGCATGCAGATATTCTGTTGGTTTCCCCTGGCCGCAATTGGTCAACAAGCTACCAGTAGCAACCAGCCCACTTAATTTTAAGAATTCCCTTCGATCCATAACCGTTCACCCGATTGATCTTTCTCTGCCACTAAGGCACGAAGACACCAAGGAAACGTAAAACGCAAAGCTAAAAGTGCAAAGCTGGAGAAAAGAATACAGAATACAAAGAAAAGAGAGTAACTCCAACCCCTGTATTCTGTATCCTTAATTTTACACTTTGCATTTTAAGCTTTAAGCTTTGAGCTTCTTAGTGACTTAGTGCCTTGGTGGCTAAACGGTTGCTTCTTACTTATGGCAGGTCCAGCAGTCTATACTGACTTTTCTCTGCCTATGGCACTCCAGACACTTGCCCATCTCAGGATTTAATGGTTGATACATACGATCCATCTGCTCTACCGCACCATGGCAAATAGCACAATCTATCCCGGCACGGATATGGCGTTTATGGTTAAAATAGACATGGTCAGGCAAATCGGTTACTTTTATCCAACCAATAGACTCCTTCTTGGCCCAATAATCTAAGAGCTTCTTTACCTCGGGATGGAAAGGTAGGACAACTATATGGCAGTTGCGGCATTTCTCCACACTGGGTATCCCGGCTATGGCAGCCTTTCTGGCGTACTGGTGGCAGTATAGACAGGGGATCTGGTTTATACCAACATGGGTCTTATGGCTAAAGGCAATGGGCTGGAGCGGCCCCTGGTGGCTGAAGACAAATAAATAGAGAAACAGGATCAGGAAAAGGAGAGCTAGTGCGCCTGATCCTGCCCCAATCAATACCATCCTCCCGCTCATAAGACC
>MHDQ01000183.1 GCA_001803565.1 Nitrospinae bacterium RIFCSPLOWO2_12_FULL_45_22
TGGCCAAGCGCCTTAAGCAAAAACAGGTTGCTAAGGAATGCGCTGACTGGGTTCTCTCAAAGGTGGACATTCGTTCTGTTAAGCAAAGCAACCTTCTCCACGGAAAAATGTATCATATCAACCTTGGTGGTATCAACGATGCAATCATCGGCAGCTCTAATTTTACGGTAAAAGGGCTTGGCCTTGGCGAAGCAAATAATATCGAACTAAATCTTGAAGTAAACGATAAACGAGACAGGGAAGACCTTAAGAATTGGTTTGAGGAACTCTGGAATGATAGTGAACTGGTTGAGGATGTAAAAGATGAGGTATTGCGTTATTTGGAGCAACTCTATCAGAATAATCCGCCTGAGTTTATCTACTACAAAACCCTCTTTCATATATTTGAAAGATTCCTCACGGAACAGGATAAAGAAGGTTGGTTAGAGGAGAAGAGTCAAATAGTAGATACAGTCGTATGGAACATGCTTTATGAATTTCAGAAAGATGGGGTTAAGGGAGCGATTAACAAAATCCTGACCCATGGAGGATGTATACTCGCAGATAGTGTAGGACTCGGTAAAACCTTTGAAGCCCTGGCAGTTATCAAATATTTTGAGCTGCGCAACCACAGGGTCCTGATTTTATGCCCGAAAAAGCTTCGGGAAAATTGGACAGTTTACCAGGCGCAAAATGTGAGTGATCTAAACCCCTTACTTAATGACCGCTTCAGCTATACGGTTCTTTCTCATACTGATCTAAGCCGGGATCAGGGGAAGTCCGGCGACATCAACCTTGCTACAATCAACTGGGGGAATTTTGATCTTGTGGTTATTGACGAATCTCATAATTTCCGTAACAACACCCCTGGCAAAAAAGATGAGGAAGGCACTCTTGTACGCAAGAGCCGTTATCAACGGTTAATGGAAGATATTATCCAGAAAGGTGTAAAAACCAAGGTCCTCCTCCTTTCTGCCACACCCGTGAATAACACCCTCCAGGATTTGCGCAATCAGATCTATTTCATAACAGAAAACGAAGACGATGCATTTGCTGCATCCCTGGGCATAGCAAGCCTCAAAGATACGCTTGCCGCCGCCCAGCGCGTTTTTACCCGATGGGCGGATAATAGGGAAAAACGACATACCAGGGACCTGTTAGATAGACTGAGCGCAGCCTTTTTCAAGCTGTTGGATGAATTAACTATTGCCCGTTCCCGCAAACATCTTCAGAGGTATTATCAGAAAAGTATCCATGAGTTAGGCCAGTTTCCCAAAAGGCTCAAACCCATATCATTATCCCCGAATATAGACACGGAAGGCAAATTCCCTTCCTACGACGAGCTGAATGATGAAATCTCAAACTATCAACTTTCTTTGTTTAACCCCTTCAAATATGTGTTGCCAAAACACAAAGATATTTACGAAGACAGGAGCATCCCGCATTTCAGCCAGCAGGATCGTGAGAATTACCTCATCGCCATGATGAGGGTAAATTTTCTCAAGCGTCTGGAAAGCTCCGTGTATTCATTTACGTTAACCATGAAACGAACAATAGATAAGATTGAGGACCTTGAAGACCGTATAGGACGATTCCAGAAACTCAAAGAAGAACGCCCGGACTTTACTGTAGACGATTTCAGTGACATTGATCCAGAAGATGAAGACCTGCAGGCCGCATTCGTAGGCAAGAAGCTCAAATTTAGCCTTGAACACATTGATATTGACCGATGGAAACGCGATCTTAAACAGGATAAAGAGCAGCTACAAATCTTGTATCTTGTTGCCAAAGACATAACAAAAGTACGCGATGCCAAACTCATGGAATTGAAAGACCTCATCGCCCACAAGGTCCGGCACCCAACCCGAACCAAAGATGGTAAAGAGAATCGTAAGGTCCTGATCTTTACTGCCTTTGCCGATACCGCCGAATATCTATTCGATGCACTTAGGGAATGGATTACAACTGATCTCGGCCTTCATGTGGCCATGGTCTCGGGCGGAGCAAAAGAGAACCAGACAACTTTCGGAAGAAAAGATTTCATTCATATCCTGACCCACTTTTCACCGGTTTCAAAAAGCCGCGCTAAAATCTCTTCTCTCCCACAGGACAGGGAGATTGAGATACTTATTGCCACAGATTGTATCTCCGAAGGCCAGAATCTCCAGGACTGTGACTATCTTATCAACTATGATATCCATTGGAATCCCGTTCGTATTATCCAGCGGTTCGGCAGGATTGACAGAATCGGCAGCATTAATGATGAGATTCAGATGGTAAATTTCTGGCCGACAGACAATTTAGACAATTACATCAGGCTCAAAACCAGAGTCGAGGCCCGGATGGCCCTGGTGGACATTACGGCCACCGGAGAAGACAACCTCCTGGATCGTGTCAAGGACCTGGTTGAAGATGAATTAACCTATCGTGACAAACAGCTCCTTCGCCTCAGAGAAGAGGTGCTTGATCTTGAAGATTTTAATGAAAATGTGTCCCTTAACGAATTTACCTTAGATGATTTTCGGATCGATTTGATGAGGTATATCGAAAACAATAGAAAGCGGCTTGAGGAGGCGCCTTTAGGGCTTTATGCCGTTGTGCCGGCACATCCTGATTACCCGGTCATTCGCCCTGGTGTTATATTTTGTCTCCAACAAAAAGGGGATAGTTCAGGTAACGAAAAGGTCAATCCCTTGCAGCCCTATTTTCTCGTCTATCTCTATGATAATGACCGGGTCATCCGTTATAATTTTGCCCAGCCCAAACAGATACTGGAAATACTGCGTATGCTTTGCGCAGAAAAGACCACCCCTTATGAAAAACTTTGCAATCTATTTGACCAGCATACGAAAAACGGCGAGGACATGAGCCAGTATGACGGCCTTCTAAATGCCGCTGTAAAGGCCATCGCCGGAAGCTTTAAGAAACGCACTCTAGGAAATCTGCTTTCAGGCCGCGACGGTGTGTTGGCTGAGCGGGAAAAACAGGTGACATCATCCGATGATTTTGAACTCGTGACCTGGATAGTGATAAGATGAGAACGGCAACACAAGATATCAAATCAGCCATTGCCGAATCCTTAAAGGCATTCGGCAATGGCTCTTTGCGTACCAATGCCATACAATTGTTTAACACACTTGGCTACACAAGCGAAAAGACCATCGAACTATCTCCTAACACGCCCGAAAATTTCCTCCATGAAATTGACCAGCATAACCGATTACGCAAGGACAAGGCCCTTTTCTCAAGATGGGAAAGCCTGGATATTATCTTCCAGATCACCGGAGAAGAGATTAAGGCCGCTGGAAGCCGACAGATCTCCCTTCAATTTGATTCTCGCCAAAAGATAGACAACAGAATCATTGAGTCCTATCTGTTACTTGCCATCAAATTGAGAAAGGGGCATTACACCCGAACAGACCTTTCTACTATTACCCGTGAAATAAATAGGCTCTTCCCCATGCCGGCCCTGATACTTTTCCAGCAGGGCGACACCCTAACGCTCTCTGTTATCAACCGCCGGTTGCACAAACGCGATCAGTCTAAAGATGTACTGGAAAAAGTAACACTTATCAAAGACATCCGCTTTGCCGATCCCCACCGCGCCCATATTGAGATTCTCTTCGATCTGTCATTTAGAAATCTTTATGACCGTTATCGGTTCTCGAACTTCGTGGCGCTGCATGATGCCTGGCAAAAAACTTTAGACATCAACGAACTCAATAAGCGTTTCTATAAAGAAATGGCGAACTGGTATTTTTGGGCCATCCAGAATGTCACCTTTCCCAAAGACGCTGGAGAAGATGAGGAAGTTCGCAATGCCACGAGTGTTATTCGACTGATTACCCGGCTGATTTTCGTCTGGTTTATCAAGGAAAAGGGTCTGGTGCCGGATGATCTTTTCAACAGGGACAAATTGGATGCGCTTCTCAAATTTGACGATCCTAATCAGTCCACTTACTATAAGGCGCTCCTGCAAAACCTGTTCTTTGCCACCCTAAACCAGGAAATGAACACTCCTGAGCAGCCTGATAACCGCAAATTCAGGAGTAAGGCCAAAAAAGCCGGAGGGCGAGACCAACATTACATGATTCACAATGTGTATCGCTGTGAGAATTATTTCAAAGACCCGGATAAAGCGTTAAGGCTTTTTTCGAGCATCCCGTTTCTGAACGGCGGCCTTTTCGAGTGCCTGGATAAGCCTGATAAAGAGGAACCCCAAAAAACCCTCCGTATCGATGGTTTTTCCGACCACAAAGACAATGAAGTCGTTGTGCCGGATTTCCTGTTCTTTTCCCAAGAACAGGAAGTTGATCTCAACGAGAGTTATGGCACCAAGAACAAGCAGTACAAGGTAAGGGGACTTATTAATATCTTTGATAGTTACAAGTTCACCATAAATGAAAATACTCCCATTGAGGAAGAGGTCGCCCTTGATCCTGAGCTGTTAGGCAAGGTCTTTGAAAACCTCTTGGCGGCCTATAATCCTGAGACCGGGGCAACCGCCCGCAAACAAACCGGCTCCTTTTATACACCAAGAGAAATAGTGGATTATATGGTGGATGAAAGTCTGAAAGCATCTCTATCCAATCTGGTTGCTGAAAAACTAACTGACTGCTCGAAAGAAGATATTAGAACAGGCTTAGATATTCTCTTTGCCTATACAGAGAAAGAGCATGCCTTTAACGATAAAGAAGTTTCAAAAATAGTCGAAGCTGTTTCGCAAATTAAAATCCTTGATCCTGCATGCGGCTCCGGGGCTTTTCCTATGGGGGTGCTGCACAAACTGGTCTATATCTTGGGCAAGCTTGATCTGGATAATGCTCAGTGGAGAGAGTTGCAAAAACAGAGAGCAATGAAAGAGACAGAAGAGGCCTATAATATGGGCAATAAAGAGGACCGTCGCCAAAGGCTTAGTGAGATTGAAGAAGCATTTGACTTTAACACCTCTGATTACGGCAGGAAGCTATATCTGATTGAAAATTGTATCTATGGCGTGGATATCCAACCCATTGCCGTTCAGATCGCCAAGCTGCGCTTTTTTATCTCACTCGTGGTTGACCAGGAGATTGACGATACCCAGGAGAACCGCGGCATTCTTCCCTTGCCTAACCTGGAGACGAAATTTGTGGCCGCTAACACATTGCTTAATGTTGAAAAACCGCAGCAACCCAATCTGGCGAATCTGAAGGTCCGGGCAGAAATTGACCGGAAGGAAAGAGAACTGGCCGATGTCCGCCGAAACCACTTCATTGCGCGTACCCTGAAGACAAAAAGGAAATGGCGTGAACGTGACGCCCAACTCCGTGCCGAAATCAGTGATCTGCTCAAAAAAGAGGACTTTCCTCCCGAAACTACCCAGAAGTTGGCCTACTGGGACCCTTACGACCAGAATGCCTCTGCCGATTTTTTTGACCCGGAGTGGATGTTCAACCTTTCCGATGGCTTTGATGTGGTGATCGGCAACCCGCCTTATGTACGCGCCGATTCAGGTGAACAACATTTAGCGCTGCGTAAGACTATTGAAGATAATAAACTCTATGAGACACTCTGGGAAAAATGGGATCTGTATATCCCTTTCATTGAGCGCGGCTACAAATTGCTCAAGCCAGGTGGCTTCACTACGATGATTGTCTCTGATGCCTTTTGTCATTCAAAATATGCGCAGAAATCGCAAAACTGGTTTCTGGAACACAGCCGGATCTTGCGCCTTGATTTTTTCAGCAAGATCAAGATTTTTGATGCTGCCGTACATAATATTACCTATCTATTCCAAAAAGCTGACGGTAGACATCATCGACCGGAACGTAGGGTTCATGATCCGGAATTCGGGGCCGTAAAGATTCTGCCGACCGCCGAGCAGAGGAAGCTTAACTACCGTGCCTTTTTTCCGGAGGATACTGTACCACAGCAGCTTCATAACTCGACTATTGTACTCTCTAGTATTTGCTACATTAGCTATGGGCTTAGACCGAGTAGCGATGAACACGAGGCAAAAGGTGCATTTACTACCTCCGATCTTGTATCTGAAACAAGGGATCAACTCCATTGCAAGGCGTTTGTGGAGGGCAAGCATCTGGACTGCTGGATTCCGTTGACAAACCTTTGGATAGAATGGGGTTCTGACCGTGCTCCTTCAAAGTTCTGCAGACCGACCTTTCCAGAAATGTATGCTGTAGCTGAGAAGGTGCTTGCCCAACGTAGTCCCGGCCCTGATCCTAAGGCATGTTATGATAATAAGCGCTTGATTTTTACTCCTAGCAGCGTAGGCTTCATTCCCTGGCACAGTCTCTCCGGTGTTCGCAACAGATCCCTCAAAAAATCTGCCCGATACCGTAATGAAAAGCCTCCTCGCCCTGATTTGCCGAAGCGTGAAGAACTTGAAAAAACAAGCCGCCGTTTTGCTGTGAAATTTTTGCTTGCCGTGATGAATTCCACTGCCGCCCATAATTTCCTGCGGGCCAATCGACGGAGCAATATTCATCTCTATCCTGACGACTGGAAACATCTCCCCATCCCTGATGCATCATCCAAGCAGCAAACACCGATTGTCAAACTTGTGGATAAAATCCTCACGGCCATGCGTGCAGATCCCGCGGCCCACATTACTTCGCTGGAAGCAGAAATAGACGCCCGTGTGGCACATCTTTATGAGTTAACCGAGGAAGAATATTCCTTGATTCTCAACGAAACAAAACCGCCAGATCCCTTCCGCATTGCCGCGCTCAATTTCTATAGGGATATAGCAAGAGGAATTCTCAAATGAAAAGCAAACTTCCTTTAATTACTTTCCGTGTGCAAAACTTCAAAGCCGTTCAGGACAGCAAAACAATAAAGTTTACGCCTCTAACCGCTTTTATCGGAAATAACGGATCAGGCAAAAGCAGCATTATCGAAGCCCTGGAAACATTGCAGATACTGGCGCTTCACGGCATTGATGCCGCCATGCAACCCTGGCATGGCTTTGAG
>MHDQ01000184.1 GCA_001803565.1 Nitrospinae bacterium RIFCSPLOWO2_12_FULL_45_22
CCTTTGAATGGGATGAGGAGAAAGATAAGGAAAACCAAACTAAGCACAATGTCTCTTTTTCATTGGCTCAACAGGCGTTTCTTGATCCTCACCGTGTCATTGTCGAGGATATTAACCATAGTACAGAAGAGGAAAGATTTTACTGCATTGGCCGTGTCGGTGACGGCATAATGACCGTGAGGTTTACGTATAGGGCTAATGTTATCCGCATTTATGGTGCGGGGTATTGGAGAAAAGGGAGGAAGATTTATGAGGAGCAAAATAAAATATACTGATGAACCGATGGGCGAACTGAGAGTCATTAAGGATTTTCTTCCTCCACCGGATCAGTTGGTATTGAAAGAAGAAAACGTTAAGGTAACGATCTCTTTGAAAAAATCGAGTGTTGAATTTTTTAAGAAAGAGGCCAAAAAACATCATACTTCATACCAAAAAATGATTAGACAGGTTATCGATTGGTACACTTCACATTATCAAAAGAGTGCCTAACAAAGCATTCCAACGGATGGCATGGGACGCCACCGCTAATTTTGCATGTTAGTGGCTAAGAAATCGTAAATGAGAATAGAGAGGTGAAGAAAATTCAAAAGAAAAGATTGTATTTAGACGTTTGCACCTTGTGCCGTCCCTTTGATGACCAGAACATGATGCGTATACGCCTTGAAACAGATGCATTCTATTTGATTCTTCGGAATATACAAAATAAAACCTAGTATCAGTAATGAATCCAATAGATTTCTGCATTAGGGAGGATTTGAGATGAAGCAAGGTCAATTTATTAGCGAAGATAGACTGTTTAAAAAAGCCATTGACATTCTGATGGAAAAATTGGGTCCAGTAGAGACAAATCGGTTTCTGTCCTTACCCTCGAAAGAAAGGATGGAATCGGTAAAACGACATCGAAAATGGCAGTCTAAGCTTGATAAAGACACTTTTTTCAATGAAGTTTTCGGAAATCAGTAGGGGCATAATGGCCTAACAACCGTTATCGGCGATGATATTATGTGAAATATCGTCTCGAGGCAATACAAATCCTCTGACCCGAATGGTAAATTTTTTTTGAGCCTTGCGAAGGATAAAAGGGAAGTTAGGCCTAGCTCCCAGCAAGGCATCCAATATTTAATGTTTAGGCCTTGGGGGTAGCGCTGGCTGCTCTCTGGGCCACAAACCCTTTAAGGCCCCGGTCTCTCCTCTCTTTATACAAGCTGATTTCATCGGGCCGGAAGCGGATATACTGCAGCATCAGATGCGCGCCATAATGGGCCCTCATGGCAGTTCCCCAGCCATTGATGTCCAACATACCACTAAACCATTCCTTAGCCAGGGTAAAGACCTCCGCAGGGAGGAGGCTAAGCATCTCAGCCCAGCGATTCACTTCCTCATCCAGCTTTTCTTTAGGCACTGCCAGGTTTACCGTACCCAATTGCTCAGCCTCTTTGCCCGAAATCTCTGGCAGCATCCGGCCGCAATAAGCCTTATTAGAGCCAATGGGATAGATGGGATAATTGTTTATCCCATTAACGAAGCGACCAAAACCCCGGGCGCCAAACTGGGCATCCTCGGCTGCGATAGTAATGTCACACATGGCGGCTACAATCTCGCCCGCACCGATGCAATAGCCATGCACCTGGGCAATAGTTGGTTTAGGGTAGTTAAAGATGTCTTCATGCTTGTTGCAGCGCCGGCGCTCGAAGCCATAATAGTCCACCACCGTGGGATTTAAACTGGGGCTTACCGGTGGGGATTCCTCTTCTTTGGGTGAGCTAAGGTCATGCCCAGCAGAAAAATTTATCCCGGCCCCCCTTATAACCACCACCTTAACCTCAGGGTCATCATTAGCCTGGTGGAGCCCAGCCAGCATATCGCCAAACATACCATCATTATAGGCATTACGTTTTTCCGGGCGATTCAGGGTAATATAGGCTATCTTGCCTTTTTTCTCATAAAGGGCATCTTTATACTGCCTGCCCTGATACTCCATATGTTCCCATTGGCAGAATTGGTACTGGGTCTTAAAATCCCAACCAAACCCGGTAGGCATAATTATCCCTCCTTAGAAATTTAGTTTCTTGTATGGCACATCCCTCTGCTTCAGGGCCTGCTCTAGTCCCTTTTGCTCTCTTACTTTAAAGAAATCAAAATCATCCGGGCCGGGCTGGCGGCGCTGCATAGCAACCGCCATACTGTCGGTAAAGCGCCAGGCCCCACCTAATCCCCTGGACTCTATAGCGGCATTGAGGGTGTCTTTGGTTATTGCCAGGGCATCACTATGTACCAGGCTTATACCCTCAGCCAGGTTCTTGACTTCTGATTCTAGCTTTGCTAGTGGGACAACCTGATTTATCAGACCCCACTCCTCTGCCTCCCGGGCCGTGAGGTAGCGACCGGAAAAGAATATTTCTTTAGCACGTTTGATACCTAGTAACCAGAGGAGAAGGGGCATCTGGGGCAGAATGCCGGAGCGTAGTGCAGGGTCACCGAACAAGGCATCTTCTGAAGCAATAGTGATATCACAAGCTAAAGCCAGGTAAAACCCCAGGCCAGTACAATACCCATGCACCTGCGCAATAGTTGGCTTGGCAATATTAAATATATATTCCAGGCGCCGGGTCTGTCGTCTCGCATTCGTTAAAAGGGTTTTGTAAGGTAAGGCAGTGCCAGGTGGTGGCAGAAGCACCTCAGCGGTCCCTTGGGCGCTCAAGTCCTGGCCAACACTGAATGCCTTCCCTGCGCCCCTTACTACCACTACCTTGATGTCCAGGTCTGGTTCAATAGCAGCAAAGGTCTTATCCAACTCTGCTAACATAGCATCATTTATGGCATTGAGCTGATCAGGTCGGTTCAGTGTTACCCAACCTATGTTATTGGCCTTTTCATAAAGTATATGTTGAAACTCCATCTCCGCCTCCTTGTTTAGTTAGGTCATCAGTCACTGGTCATTGGGTCATTTGGTTACTGGGTTATTAGGTTATTGACTCATGGGAGTGACCGATACCTAATCACGTAATGACCTAATAACCTAATGACTATCTTTTGGGCATAGGGAAATGTTTTAGGAAGGGAAGGTCCCTCTGCCGGATAGCCTCTTTCATGCCTTTCTCTTCCCTGACCCGGTGGAAATCAAATCCTCCGCGATCAATATAGCTGCGGCCGGGGCGCTGGGCAGCGCTCAAGGCATGATAATTTGTGGCCAGGCGCCAGCCCGCAGCCAATCCTGCCATGTCAAAGCTAGCCCGGTCAAAGGCAAACCAGCCTACCTGCATATCAAACCCACCGATAGTGCCATACTTAGCTAAAGTATCGGCATTGATAGCTACCTCTTCCTCCAGTTGTGCTGCTGGCAGGGACTTCATTACCAGCCCCAATCTTTCTGCCTCCCGGCCATCTATATATTTGCCGGTAAGGAGTAGTTCTTTGGCCTTCTTAAGCCCTATGCGCCATACCCATAATGGGTTGGTAGGGGATAGGCCTATCCGGATGGATGGGTCACCAAAGATACTATTCTCAGCAGCTATAACGGTACGGCAGCACATGGCCAGGTCACAGCCCATACCCAGGCAATAGCCTTCTACCTGCGCAATGGTCCAGCGAGGGAAATCAAAGATAGCCTGCCAGCGCAAATAGCTCTTCATAGCCGCTTCATATAGGTCACTCAGGAAGGGCTTAGTATTGGGGTCGGGTGGCATTACTTCAGCAGTATCTATTCCAGTGAGGTCTTGCCCGGCGCTGAAGTTCCCTCCTGCTCCTTTGATGATTACTACCCAGATATTGGAATCTTTTTGTAACTCTGCCAGGCCCGCTTCGATCTCCCGGAGCATGGTATCGTTTATGGCATTTAATTTCTCTGGCCGATTAAGCACCAGCCTCCCTATCTTACCCTCTTTTTCTAATTTTATGGTCTGATAAGCCATCTTTAGCTCTCCTTAGTCTGAGTAAACTATTCTTCATATACTCCCGGGAAGCTCTCTTTCCTCCTGAACTTCAGAGGATCAGGCTTTTTCTTCTCCCAGAAAGATTGCTTATAATATTTTGCCTCCTCACTTCCATAATATTTCCAGATAGCATCATACATCAGCAGTTCCAGCCCTCTTATGTCAGCGCTAACGGCATTAAAAGCGTATTTGAGGGCCCTGATAGCGCCAGGGCTCTTTGCCAGAATCTCATCACACCACTTATCTACTTCTTCTTCTAACTTGTCAGGCGGGACCACTGCATTCACCAGTCCCATTTCTAATGCCTCTTTAGCGGTATAGCGCCGACATAGATACCAGATTTCTCTCGCCTTCTTTTCTCCCACTATCCTGGTCAAATAAGCGGCGCCATAAGCAGCATCGTAGCTCCCTACCATAGGGCCAGCTTGACCGAACTGGGCGGTCTCTGAGGCTATAGTAAGGTCACAGAGCTGGTGCAGAACCTGCCCCCCACCTATGGCAAAGCCATTTACTGCGGCAATAACAGGTTTAGGTGTCTCCCTTATAAGGGTATGAACCCGGGGAACATTCTTGAGCATATCAGACCTATAGCCTGCCTCTGCTTCCTTGGCGTCTCCTCCGGTACAGAATGCCTTGTTACCTGCACCAGTAAGGACTACTACCCCAATCTTATCATCCTCACCAGCATCCATCAGCGCCTCTCCTAGCTCTTTACCAGTATGGGAGGTAAAGGCATTGAAGGCTTGTGGTCTGTTTATGGTTATCCTGGCTACTCCTGGTCTCTTCTCATAGATAATATCTGTGAAATTAAATCCCGCTACTTTTTCCCACTGTGCCATTTTATCTAACCCTCCTTTCAAGCTTCAGCTCAAAGATTTTATCACCTCTCCTGTAAGATCACTTCTTTAAGCTACTATACCAAATACTCCACAATTAATCAATACGTAACCGTTCACTAAGAGGGAATAGTTGCCACAGAGCTTCGTGCCCTTGGTGGCAGAAAAAAGTTAAAGGGATTAACTTAGCAACTATTTTATGGTAGAATGGCTTACGAGAGATAAAACCAGGGCTATTTAGCTTGACATTGTCACATTAAAGTTGAACCTCTCATCTAAATACTTCCTATTGAGACCGGGCAATAAATAACTGAAGGGAGTTATATAAAGATGTCTACTCGTCAGGAGGAACAATTTTTTAGCCTGGTTAAAGATCATGACCAGCATCATCTTCTGGAGCATTATAAAAACCTAAAACCGGAAAAACAGAAGGAATTCTTGCAGGGATTGCAAGGACTCGATTTAGGGCTCGTTTTTAGACTGCACAAAAAGTTTGTAGCCGAAGATAACGCCCCCCCTACTCTTTACAACATTATTAAGCCCGCTCCCATAATTACTATCCCTAAAACCCCGGAGGAGAAAACCCGTCGGGAAGAAGCCCGTATCCTGGGTGAATCCCTGATTCGTGAAAACCAGGTAGCTATCCTGATTGTTGCTGGTGGCCAGAGTACTCGACTCGGTTATAACGGACCCAAGGGCACGTTTCCCATTTCACCCATCAAGAAAAAATCTTTATTCCGGCTCTTTGCTGAAACAGTAAAAGCTCTCTCTATCAGACATAGCGCTACCATTCCTTTGTTAATTATGACCAGCAGTGAAAACCATCGAGATACCCAGCAATTCTTTCTATCTAATCAGTTTTTTGGTCTCGATCCCGGGAGCATATGTTTTTTTGAACAAGGGGTGTTGCCTACCATAACCCCTGAGGGGAAACTAATCTTAAAGGATGATACACACCTTCTCGCAAATCCTGATGGGCATGGCGGTTCTCTTAAGGGACTATATGAGTCTGGCCTCCTCAAATATCTTACCGAAAACGGTTTTTCAGAGCTTTTTTACTGTCAGGTTGACAATCCCCTGGTTAAAACAGCCGATCCGGTTTTTATAGGCTACCACAGGATGGAGAAGGCTGAAATTTCTACTAAGGTAGTCCGCCGTCGAGACTTTGAGGAAAAAGTTGGTATTTACGGAATCGTAAACGGCAAGCCTGCAATTATCGAATACAGCGATCTTCTACCCGATAATCAGTACGCTCTGGACGAGAAAGGAGATATGCGCTACTGGGCTGGGAATATAGCAGTTCACATGATATCCCTTTCATTTGTTCAACGTTTGAACCAAGACGGGTATGGCTTACCCTATCACCGGGCAGTCAAGACAATTGAAACCCTGGGGCCAGACGGTAAACCTGCAAAGATGATAGGATGGAAGTTCGAAACATTCGTTTTTGATGCTATTCCGTTGGCCCAAAATACCTGTTGTGTCGAGGTAATTCGTGAGGAAGAGTTTGCACCGGTTAAAAATAGTGAGGGAGTGGATTCTCCTGATACGGCAAGGACAGCCATGAATATGCTTTATAGAACTTGGTTGAAAGAAGCTGGGGCAGAACTTGCACCTGAAGCACAAATAGAGATCAGCCCCCTTTATGCGCTGGACAAAGAAGAACTAATAAAAAAGT
>MHDQ01000185.1 GCA_001803565.1 Nitrospinae bacterium RIFCSPLOWO2_12_FULL_45_22
ATCGCTATCTGGTAAAATCTGCACCCAATAGCGATATAAGAAAGGACCTGGCAACCGTTGTCCATCAGAACCATTGGGGTCTATGGGAGCTGCGGCCTGTTTCTATGACATTAGAGGATATATTTATCAAATTAGTTACCGAAGAAGTTGAGGTGGAGCAATAGAAGATGAATTTTTACCCTATCCTGAAGAAAGAGCTCAAATCTTATTTTGTTTCTCCGGTTGCATATATCGTAATAAGTATTTTCCTGGTGATTTCTGGTTATTTCTTTTATAGCAGTTTTGCCTTTTATAATCTCTTAAGCATGCAAGCGGCTAGCTCACCTTATGGTCCGCATGGATTAAATATTACTGAAGGGGTGTTACGCCCTCTATTCCTGAACCTCAGTGTAGTTATGTTGCTACTCATGCCCATGCTTACTATGCGGTTGTTTGCCGAGGAGAAGAAATTGGGTACCATTGAGCTTTTATTGACTTATCCAGTAAGGGATGGTGAGATTCTGGCGGGTAAATTTGGCGCCTGCCTCCTGGTCTTTGCCTTGATGCTTGCCCTGACCGGATTCTATCTAATCTTTTTGCTCTTATACAGCGAACCGGAATACGGCCCCATACTCTCTTGCTATTTGGGGCTGTTCCTGATGGGTACATCGTTTATTTCCTTAGGTATATTGACTTCGTCTCTGACCGAGAATCAGATTATTGCCTCCGTAGCTACTTTTGGAGCCCTGCTACTGTTCTGGGTGGCCGGTTGGGCCTCCCATTTTGTGGCTCCCACTTTAGGTAAGGTATTTTCCCACCTTTCTATTATCGAACATTATGAAAATTTTACTAAAGGGGTTATAGAATCTAAAGATGTGGTCTTTTATATTAACTTTTCTATCCTGTGCCTATTTCTTACCTTAAGGTCTTTAGAAGCCAAGCGGTGGAGGGGCTAGTTGATGAAAAAGGTTTGGGGTGTGTTAGGAACTGCTGGTCTAGTAGTGCTCTTTTTCGGTACCCTGGTTTATCTATTCCAGAGTCCCTTAAGACCTTACACCCCTTATCTGGTGCTGGCAGGGTCAGCTTTTTTGCTGGTCTATTTCCTGGGCAATTTTGGTCAGATAAGAAGATTTTTTGCTAAAAGATCGGCCAAGTTAGGGGTAAATACAGCACTAATGATTTTTCTACTCCTGGCCATTATAACCCTGGTAGAGATTATATCTTACAGAAACAATAACCGGTGGGACCTGACCCAAAACCAACGTTTTACCCTGTCTCCCCAGAGTAAAAAGATCCTCCAGGGATTAAATAAGGATATTCAACTGACGGCCTTTTACCGTCCAGGTGAGCCAAATCGGGAAAAGCTGGAGGACCTCCTTAGACAATATGCTACAGTTACAGAGCGCATGAAGTACGAGTTTATTGATCCTGATAGAAGCCCGGTTAAAACCCGCCGCTACGGGGTTACTACCTATGGCACCACGGTAGTGGAGAGTCAGGGGAGAGAAGAGAAGGTCTATACTGCTGAAGAGGAAGAGATTACTAATGCCATCCTTAAGATAAGCCGGGAAGGAAAGAAAACGATCTATTTCCTGACCGGGCATGGTGAACCAGGGATCAATGACCCGGGCAAGGATGGTTATGGTAATGCTAAAAAGGCTATTGACTCAGAGAATTATGAAGTTAAAGAGCTACTCCTTATGCGGGAAGAGAAAGTCCCGTCAGATGCTGCAGTATTGATAATTAACGGGCCAAAGAAAGATTTATTAAGTGATGAACTGACCAAGCTCGACAAATACATCTCTGGCGGCGGAAAGGCCCTCTGTATGCTCGACCCCTTCTCTGCCCCATCCTTATCCACTCTATTAGCCAAATATGGGATAATCGTAGGCAAGGACGTCATTATTGACCGGATGAGCCGGATATTCGGGGCTGATTATACTATGCCGGTAATCTCCAGCTACGAACCGCACGCTATAACCAAAGATTTTAATGTCGCCTCTTTCTTTCCTATGGCTTGCTCGGTGGAGCCAAGACTGTCACCCAATAAGGGCATTGAGCCCCAATCCCTGGCCAGGACTAGCCGCGACAGTTGGGCAGAGACCAACAAAGAGCTGCTAGATCAAGGCAGGGCTGGCTTTGATGAAGGGCAAGACAAGATGGGTCCGGTTTCTGTAGCAGTAGTTGCCACAATAGATATAGAGAAATCTAAGACTGGCCAGAGCACCGGGACCAATAAGGCTGAAGCCGGAGCCGAAGAGGGAGAGAAAGAAGGAGAAGTAGAGAAGAGCGGCCCCAAGGCTCGGCTGGTAGTTTATGGGGATTCCGATTTTGCCAATAATGCCTATGTCCATATCTCGGGCAATGGTGACTTGTTCCTCAACACTGTAAGCTGGTTGGCAGAGGAAGAAGACCTGATTTCCATTAGACCCAAGCCCCCCCAAAGTTCCTCAGTCCTCCTCACTGCTACGCAAGTAAATCTTATCTTCTGGATACCAGTAGTATTCCTGCCTGCTACAGTATTAGCAGCAGGGATTAGCGTTCTGCATCAACGCCGGAGGCTGTCCTGATGAGCATCAGAAAGCTCTCTTTAATGTTCCTTATCTTGATCCTCCTCGGGAGCTACTTCTATTTTTATGAGATTAAGAGAAAAGGTGCCTTGCAAAAGGCTGAAGAGGCTGGCAAAAAGGTCTTTTCTTTAAAAAAAGAAGATATAGTTGAGCTAAAACTCAAAAAGGGGGATAAGAATATTGTTTGCCGAAAAGGAGATGGCAACTGGAACTTAGAAAAACCCCTTCAGGCACCAGCCGATTCAATTACTATTGATGCTGTCTTGAGTAGCTTATTAGGGCTCTCTCGTGAAAGGGCAATAGAAGATAAGGTAGCCGATTTGTCCCCCTATGGCCTGAAAGACCCAGATATTGAGGTAGTACTGAAGAGCAATAAGGACAAGGTTGAAGGCCATGCCCTCTACGTAGGTGATAAAAACCCCACCGGATCCTTCCTTTATGTCAGGCAGGGTAACAACCCCGAGGTATTTTTAGTCCCTTCTAGCCTGGAGGCCGATCTAAGTAAAGAAGTGAATGATTTTCGTGATAAAACAGCAGTGAAGATCAATCCCCATGAGATACAAAAGGTGGAATTTATCAGAGATGGCCAGCAAATCCGCTGTGAATTAGACCAGGCTAAGCAGTGGACCATAGTTGAGCCTATTAAATATCGAGCTAACGAAGCGAAGATTAAAGATTTTTTGGATAAAGTGCGAGAGTTAAAAATAAAAGAATTTGTAGACGAAGACCCCAAGGAGCTGAACCCATATGGTTTAGATCACCCCTCACAGGAGTTAGCTTTCTGGAGTAAAAATAAAGAAGGTTCCCCAGTACGACTCTATTTAGGGATGAAGGACGAGGGGGAAAAAGGGGTCTATGCTAAACATTCCGATAAAAAGAATGTCTTTCTGGTAGAAGAAGGTTTTATAACTTATTTGCCACAGCGAGTAGAGGAACTAAGAGACCCCTACTTACTTCGTTTTGACCCAGAAAAGGTGATCAAGTTAGGCATACAGTCCCCAGCCGAGGGGAATATTATATGCACAATAGAGCATGACCACAACTGGCAGTTGCAAGCACCTGTTAAAGTTAAGGCCGATGCTCAAGAAATAGATACCCTCCTTACTAATCTCAAAGAGCTAAAGGTCAAGGAATTCATCAGTGATGAGCCTAAGGATCTACAAGAATATGGCCTGGCATCTGCCCAGATAAGCTATAATATCTGGGAAAAAAACCAGAAAGAACCCAAGACCCTATTGCTAGGTAAAGAAGAGTCTCCTAAAACAGGTTTTTATGCTAAAATAGAAAATCAACCTAATATCTTTTTAATAAATCAAGAAGATGTCAAAAAGATAACCAAGAAGGTCTTTGACCTTAGAGATAAATCTATATTAGCCTTTGAAGTGAGTGATATAAATAAGATTCAGCTCCGCTATCCAGATAAAGAGATCCTTTTAGAAAAAGAAGGGGATGAATGGAAGCTCTTAAAGCCCCAGGAAGCAAAGGCAAAATATGTCAAGGTTTTAGATTTATTATGGGAATTAAATGGTTTAAAATTTAAGGATATAGCCTCTGAGCAAGGGACTATACTACCTGAATATGGCTTAGATAAACCCCAGATCCAGATCACCCTTTGGAAGGGCAAGGGAGAATCATGGGGCACTTTACTCCTGGGTGCTACCACCCCAGATAAAAAATACCTCTTTGCCAAAACTGCTTCTCATCCTACTATCTATAAAGTATCACCAGACTTTCTGAAGAATATCCCAACGGACCCTGCGGGGCTGCAAGGATAAGGAGAGGGAGAGGGAATTTAAGAAATCACCCCGAAATATGCTGCTTAAGTTTTATCAGTATTATAATCATAAATCAAACGCACAGTACGCAAAGATAGGTATGTCGTAGGGAGTTAGCAGTTAACTACTCACTCCTTACTGAACTTTGCGTTCTTTGCGCCTTGGCGATGTATAATTTAGGATGATTTCTCCAGTACTTTCCTACTAGAATAGAAGCATGGAAGGAGGGGAGTAAATGAAGAAAATAAAGATAGCTATTGTAGGGATGGGGAATTGTGCCAGTGCCTTAATCCAGGGGATAGAGTTTTACAAAAACAATTCTAGGACTGAATCTTCTCCATTAGGCATTATGCATAACGATATAGCTGGTTATACCCCAGGGGATATTGAAGTAGTAGCCGCCCTCGATATAGATAAGCGCAAGGTAGGCAGGCCAATCCATGAGGCTATCTTTGTTAAGCCCAATTGTACCAAAATTTTTCAGCCTCATATGAAAGACCATAATGTCACCGTAATGATGGGAGAGGTGCTGGATGGGGTTTCGGAACATATGACGGAATATCCGGAAGATAGAACTTTTTTAGTGGCTGATGAGAAGCCGTGTGATGTAGAAAAGGTATTACGAGAGAGTGGCGCAGATATCCTCCTTAATTATTTGCCCGTGGGTTCAGAAGAAGCGGCTAAGTTTTATGCCCGATGCTGCTTGAATACTGGAGTAAGCCTTATTAACTGTATGCCGGTATTTATTGCCTCTGACCCGATTTGGGAGAGGAGATTTAGGCAGAAGGGTATTCCTATTATAGGCGATGATATTAAGGCACAACTAGGGGCTACTATATTACACCGGGCTTTAACCAAACTCTTTACTGATCGGGGGGTTAAGATTGACCGGACTTATCAGCTTAATACTGGTGGAAACACCGATTTTCTTAATATGCTAGACCGCAGCCGGTTAAAATCTAAAAAAATCTCTAAGACCGAGGCGGTTAGATCCCAGATGGGCGCCCCTATAGAGCCGGAAAATATCCATATCGGCCCTTCTGATTATGTCCCCTGGCAGAATGATAACAAGGTATGTTTTTTGCGGATAGAGGGTCGTGGTTTCGGTGGAGTAGGGTTGAATCTGGAGTTGCGGTTGTCAGTGGAAGATTCTCCTAATAGTGCTGGTGTGGTTATAGATGCTATCAGGTGCTGCAAATTAGCCAGAGATCAGGGCTGGGCTGGGGCCTTACTTTATGCTTCTGCCTATTTTATGAAGCATCCGCCCCAACAGATACCGGATGAACAGGCCCGTATTATGTTGGAGCGTTTTATAAAAGGTGAGAAAGAACCCTTCCTAAGTCATTAAGTCATTTGTCTTTTACCAATGACCAAGTAACGATGTTAGGGTAGCCCCCTCTTACACCGGGGAGCTACCCTGGCCTGAGAGGGGAGTTATTTGACCGCTTCTTTCAATGCCTTACCTGGTTTAAACTTGGCTACTCGTTTGGCGGGGATTCTTATTTCTTTGCCTGTTTGAGGATTGCGTCCCCTCCTGGCTTTTCGCTTACCGATGGCGAAAGTACCAAAGCCCACCAGGGTTACATTCTGTCCCTTCTTAAGGGACTTGCTCACACCATCGACAAAAGATGATAATGCCTTGTCTGCCGCCCCCTTACTAATTTTTGCCTCCTTGGCCATTTTGGCCACTATCTCCGCCTTATTCATCCCTTACCCCTCCTTTCGGTAATATATGGGTTAATGATTACGGTACTATATACCTATTGAAACCTTCTTTGTCAAGAGTTTTTTAACATGGTGTTCCCCAAAATTTATTCCTAGTGCCAATTACCCGGCCAGAGAAGCGAGTAACTAACTGCAGAACAGGCATAGAGCGCAGAAAAGGATAAAATTTTGGGGAATGTTCCTCTTGACTTTCTCTTCCCCGGGATGTAATTTTCCCCTAAAAGCAAATTCTTATCTATAGTGAAAGACAAAAGAAAGTTGTCATTTCGACCGAAGGGAGAAATCTTTAGACAAGAACAACCATAATAAAAAAATTTCGAAATTCGAAAAGAAGATTCCTCGCTTGGCTCGGAAGGACAAATTCCTACTCTGAACTTATTTAATATGAGCTCGAAACCACTTAATGTCTTATATTTAGATGGATTCACGGTTCAAGGAAAGGACTATGACGCAAGCGACGCTATTGGGTATGGGATAACGGCATCGAAGGCCATACGGAATGGACTTAGAAAGATGGGCTATAACCTGATTCGACCTAAACCCATGCCTATCTTACTAAAGGACCTCAATTCAGTCCGCCTGGACTGGTTTTTAAAAGGCTATAAAAAGACCCTTAGTCTCCTGACTACCGATCCACCCCATATTATCTTTATCTTCCATATTCTTCAACACTTTCCGGCCGAGATCAAAAGGATGCTTTTTGACCTTGGCCTCTCTATTCCTGTTATTGGCTATACCCATGGAAGTCATTGGGATCCCACTGATACATTCCGCTTTATAAAATACCCGGAGTTTCACATCCTGGATCTGGCAAACCTCTATAGCCTGGATAGGATATTGGTAGTATCCCATTATATGAGAAACACCCTGGTTCAGAACATCTCAAGATTCAATAATGAAGTGGCGGAGGAGATTGAAAAGAAAATAGATGTAGTAGGACTTCCCATTGACATCAGGTTTATAGATAGATTCTATACCAACGAAAGGTTTAAGAGGACTACTGTGGTCTTCAACCATTCTCTTCTACCGGGCAAAAATCCAGGACTATTTTTTAAGGTAATGGAGAGGATGCTAAAGGACTATGAGGTAAACTTTGTTGTAACCCGGAGGCTAAGTGTAAATGAACCATACTATAACCAGGTCGAAAAATTGAAACGGTCTTATCCTGAGATGCTTGTCCTCGGTAATACCATGAGCCTTGAGGATTACTATAAGACCCTTTGGATGGCTGATATCCAGGTGTCTACTGCTACCCATGAGAGCCTTGGGATCGCCACTCTTGAGGCAATGTATACCCAAAACTGTTGCATCCTTCCTTCTCTCGGAAGTTACCCTGAGATCTCCGATGGGATAAAAGAAATCCTCTATGAATATGGTGAGGATGGATTATATGAGAAACTGGCATATTTTATTGTTAGGAGCGAAGAAAGGAAAGAGGTAGCTACCAGACTAAGACAGGTATCCCACAAATACTCTCCTGCGAATGTTGTATCAAACATATCAAAGGTAATAGAGGGGTTCGAGCTTAGAAAGGGCCCTTGCTAAGTCACTATAGCGAAAGTCATAAATAAGTTGGCATATGGAAGCTGTCATTCCGAGCGAAGCGAGGAATCTTGAAGATTTCTCCCTTCGGTCGAAATGACAACTTAATTTAGTCCTTTACTATAATTAGAAACACTAAGGTTACCAAGGAGAAAGGTTAGCAGGGCAAGACCCTGTCAACTGTTAAAGGGTCACTACCCAAATTCTGAGGTGGCAAAAAATGGGGGTGGGCAAGGGATCATAAATGGTGTCATCCCAAAATGATAATGTCCTATCTAGCCAAGATAGGAATGTCCTATTTTGATATAGAATGCCCTTTCATGAAAGGAGGGCATTATGT
>MHDQ01000186.1:0-4484 GCA_001803565.1 Nitrospinae bacterium RIFCSPLOWO2_12_FULL_45_22
CCAATGGCAAGCAAATAGCGAGACGGATATCGATCATTACAATATCTATGTGGGCTCTTCCCCCAAGGTTTATAATATCGAAGGCAACCCCTTCAATGTAGGCAATGCTACTTCGCTCACTGTTCCCGATGTCCCAGAAGGGGGTTACTATTTGGCTCTCAGTGCCGTAAATAGTGCTGGCCAGGAGAGTAGCTTATCAGAAGAGATAAGGGTAGTGGTAGGTGCTAAGCCGATTATTACCATAAGGAGCAATATGAATAGCTATTCTCCAGGAGATACCCTCAGCCTTTCATTTAGCCTCAGCAACCCTACCACTACTACTCAGGTAGTTGACATTTTCCTAGGAATTATCACACCGGATGGCAGTATCTACTTTTTCGACTCCTCTACCTTTCAAAGAAATCTGGTACTAGCCAATGCTAATGACCCACGAACCTTCACCCCCGCCACCACTTCTCTGGAACTCAGTCCAGGATACGATTTCCCCATGACGCCTTTCTTTTCTGTGACCTTACCTACAGGCTTACCAGGAGGCACTTATCAGGCCTTTGCGGCCCTGGCTGAACCCGGCTCTGTACAGACAGGTTCTCCCAGACTGGTAGGGGATATCAGCCTTGCTTCCTTTAGCTTCACCCGATAAACTATAAATAAAAGGGTTGAAATGGGGCTTCTGGGTTTAAAGAATACCCGCTAAGGATAGCGATTTGGACATCCTGGGGGTCATGCCTTCATTTCTTACCCGATTTAAACGTTCTGTTTCCATCTATAAGGCTCTTACCGGAATTATTATAGCCAAGGATCTGCTGTTTCATATCTCTGAGGAGATAGGGGAGTAGAAAGATAACCCCTGAGATACTCATTACTACTATAATAAAAAATGCATTATATTATAAATGGTGGGGAGGACTATTACGCGACCGAGGGAAAGGCTTGAAAAGGAATATCGCAGGGGCTGATCCTTACTGTTATCGGGGGTTAATATGGATGAAGGAAATGGTCAGATTTAAAGATTTAATAAAATTTAATGTCCGCAAGGCCATTATTGGGGCACTGATATTAGTACCTTTACTTTATTCGGCGGCCCAGGCTGGCTGGAGTCAACAAACAATAGAAATGGATAGGCATGTAGAAGCTATCTCGACAGATAAGGCTTTGGCTGTCGATTCTAGCGGAAAGCCACACCTAATCTATAAAACTTCTGATGAAAACTCATATTTATATTATGCATATTACGATGGAACTACCTGGCAAAGGGAGATAGTAGCATCCATAGCTGTCTATAATGGTAGCTTGGTGTTGGATAGTAACGATAGACCCCATATCATCTATTTTGATTATGAATCGAATAAAAAAGCTTTCTATTATGCCTATTTTGATGGTAACTCCTGGCAGACAGAGACTCTGGTAAGCTTGGAGAAATGGGGTATCGTGCAGGGCTCACTCGCTCTTGATTCAGATGATCATCCCCATATTAGCTATTGCATTGAAGGTGGTAATGATGATGTTAGATACCGGGACCTCAAATATGCCTATTTTGATGGTAACTCCTGGCAAACTACCACTGTGGATAGTCAAATGGTACGTACCAATACTATTTATCAGGGGGGCCTTGCTAATTCTTTGGCTTTAGATAGTAATAATAGGCCGCATATTAGCTATGAATACACAAAGATAGAAACCGGCCATCAAGCTATCAAATATGCCCATTTTGACGGTAACTCCTGGCAAGTGGAGATTCTAGCAAGCAGCGATTTTGGTGGTCTTCGCGGCAGTTCCCTTGCCCTAGATAACTACGACCGGCCCCATATTAGCTATTTGGATTATAATGCCACGGAGCTCAAATATATCTATTTTGATGGTAACTCCTGGCAAACCACCACTGTGGATCAGGGTAATACCGTTGTTGATTTTTCCCTGGCATTGGACCACCTTGACAGAACCCATATTGGCTATTCGGTCCGACATGATCAGGTAAGGTATGCCTATTTTGATGGCGCCTCCTGGCAAGTGACGACTATGGACAGTAAAGGTGGTTCCCACATTTCTTTAGATCTGGATCCAAATGGGCATCCACATCTGACTTATGCTTGGGATAGGAATACAATTAAATATGCCCATTTCAGTACAAACCAATGGGAAACCTCTACCGTAGATACTAGAAGTTATATAGGTAGTTATTCCTCGATAGCTCTTGACAGTAAGGATCGCCCTTATATCATTTATCAGAAGGTTTATCCGGATATGGTGGAGCTGAAATATACTACCTATGACGGCAATACCTGGACCTCCGGAACCATAGACAGCGCGGGAGGAAATATTGGTGAATATAATTCCCTAGCCTTAGACCTCCAGGATCGCCCCCATATCAGCTATTATGATGCCGTGAACCAGGACCTCAAATATGCCCGCTTTGATGGCAATGGCTGGGTCATTGAGACGGTTGATAGTGAAGGTGATGTGGGTAAATGGAGCTCCCTGGCCTTGGATAGCAACAACCGGCCTCATATTAGCTACTATGATGCCCTCAACCAGGACCTTAAACATGCCCACTTTGATGGCAATAGCTGGGCCAATGAGACCGTTGATCATGAAGGAAATGTGGGAGAAGGAAGCTCCCTGGCGATAGATAGCACAAATCGGCTTCATATCGCCTATGAAAATAGCAGCTCGACATCGATAAAGTATGCCCTATTTGATGGTCATAGCTGGCAGATACAGGGTATAGGTTATAGTTTTTATCCTCCTTATCTAGCACTAGATGCTAATGACCTCCCTCATGTGATCTATAAAAATGGGGGTGAAGATTCATCCCGTTATACCTACTATACCGGAACTAAATGGGAAGCAGAAGACCTCAATCAAGCCTTAGATGCCTTTCCTATCTCTATGTCTCTGAATAGCAAAGATCATCCTCGCTTCATTTTCAATTCTCAGTCAGGAATGCTTTACACCTATCGGGAAGGTTCCAGGTGGGTAAATCAAAGATTGCCATTACCTCCACACACTTCGCCTCTTTCTCTGGCTTTGGATAGCGCCGATCACCCCCATATCATCTACCGTGGCTCTCTATATCTCTATTTCACTCCCTCATTAACCAAACCTCATTCCCCCTATCCCAATGGTGAGTTTACCGCGATCCCATCAACTTTAAGCTGGACCATTGGAGACCCTGATCTCCAAGGGGGGATAGGTATAACTTATGACGTTTATCTGGATACTTACAGTGCCAGTACTTTGGTCTCTAAAGACCAGTCAACTACTTCATATACTCCCCAACAACCCTTCACCGCAGGTATTACTTACTACTGGAAGGTGATTGCAAGGGATAATAAGGGGGCTGAAATTTCAGGTGATCTTTGGACCTTTACTATAAGAAATTATGCACCCTATACACCCCGTATTCCCTCTCCAGCCGATGGAGCTACCGGCCAAGCCATTAACCTCAACCTAAGCTGGCAAGGTGGTGACCCAAATTTGGGTGATACCGTCACCTATGATATCTATTTCGGCACTAACCCCACACCTCCGTTAGTGATTAGCGGTTTAACTACCACCACCTATAACCCTGGAGCTCTGGCCTATTCTACTACCTACTATTGGAAGGTTGTGGCCAAGGATAGCCAGGGAGCGACATCAACCGGAGCGGTATGGAGCTTCACTACTGGTTCTGTCCCTAACAACCCGCCCAATACCTCTAGCAATCCTTCACCGGCAGATGGGGCTGCAGACGTTCCGATCACTACCAAAATAAGCTGGAGTGGTGGCGACCCTGATACCGACGATACGGTTAGCTATGATCTCTATTTTGGTACCAGTAGTAGTCCTTCGTTGGTTAAAAGCGGTCTGACCGAGGCCAGCTACAACCCCGGTACTCTGGCTTATGGGACTAAATACTACTGGCGGGTAGTAGCTAAGGACAATCATGGGGCAGAGGCCGGAGGTGTGGTCTGGAGCTTCATCACGCAGACTCCCCCAAGCCAGGCTCCCAATACTCCCTCGGGTCTTAGCGTTACCATTAAAGGCCGCACCGTTTTTATCCAATGGCAAGCAAATAAGGAGACAGATATAGATCATTACAATATCTATGTAGGGTATGCCTCTAAAAACTATGATATAGAAGGAAGCCCGTTTAATATAGACAATGTTACTTGGCTCACTGTCCCTGATGTCCCGGATGGTACTTATTATATGGCTCTTAGTGCGGTAAATAGTGCTGGCCTGGAGAGTAGCTTATCGGAAGAGATAAAGGTAGTAGTAGGTGCTAAGCCGATCATTACTATAAGCAGCAATAAGAGTAGCTATTCCCCCGGGGATACCCTTACCCTTTCGTTTAGTATCAGCAACCCTACCGCTACTACTCAGGTAGTGGATGTTTTTCTTGGTATTATCGCACCCAATGGTAATATCTATTTTTTCGACTCCTCTCCCTTTCAAAGAAATCTGATATTAGCCAATGCTAATGACCCAAGAACCTTTACCCCAGC
>MHDQ01000186.1:4519-14018 GCA_001803565.1 Nitrospinae bacterium RIFCSPLOWO2_12_FULL_45_22
CTTTACCCCAGCTACTACCTCCTTGGAACTCAGTCCAGGATATGCTTTCCCCTTGACCCCATTCTTTTCTGTAACCTTACCTACAGGCTTAGCTGAGGGTAGTTATCAAGCCTTTGCTGCCTTAGCCGAACCTGGCTCTGTTCAGTCAGGTTCTCCTGAGATAATGGGGGATATCAGTATCATTTCCTTCTCCTATTCTCCTTAATAGTGGGGGATGTAACCTCTAAGTTAGAGAACCTTTTAATCCGGAAGAGTGAATATTTCAGAAAGTAATCTATACCCCTAAGATTACTTCACCAAATGAAAATTACTACGAGTAATATGACAGAGGGTCTCACCTATCCCTTACCAGATAAGCTAAAGAATTTATTTTATTGACAAAACACCCAATTTTCAATTCCCCTCATTTCCCCTGGTTTTGCCAATGGAGTGACTACAATTTTGACTACAGCCGGTAGAGAATAAAATATAAGGGGTATGCACTTGACTCTTGTAGATGCAATTTGTTATAGTTGACTAATGAAAGTGCCCCAATATATTGTATATTATTACAAGTTACATGAGTGATGTGCATATGCCTTTAAAATATTTATTGACATGAAATCTGGGACTTGATAAAAACAAATTCCAGAGAAAAAAAACAGTATCCTTGAGAAAATCCCCCATAGAACCTAATAAACTTACCTCTTCTTGATAAGAACTATTGGAGGGAAGAAAAATGGTTAAGTCCTTCTATCTGCCCCGATTTCTTCTGAGGCCGCAGCTACTGAACCACATACCGAACACCCAATCCTTGGGTTATTGAATATTACCTGAGTTCATCACTTAGATTAATAGACAATCTTATGAAGGGGGGCAAAGATGGGCAGAGCATTTTCCCTACCTAAACTATCCCTGAGACCTTGCCTGGCAATAGCAGTAATAATCTATCTTCCCTTTCTTATCCCTAATAATAGACTGGTTGCCCCAATCAATAGCTTGGAGTTGACCGATGCTAACTCACGGTGAAATAAATTCTAAAGAGGACGAAAACCGGCATAAGCAAACAAACCTAAATAAGGTCGCGACATTTTTTTGTGGGAAAAGGATTGTATTATCATCCATCCTGTTCTTAACTTTCGTTATTCGAGTAATTTACATCAGCCAAACTGCGGATACACTCTTTTATAAAAACCTAGTTCTGGATCAACTCTTTTATGATGAATGGGCAAGGGAAATACTTACGGGTAATGGGGCGCGGGAAGGTGTTAACATTATGGGACCGCTATATCCCTTCTTTCTGGTTTTGATATATCGTATCTTTGGCCAAAGTTTGTATATGGTCAGGTTTATACAAATATTGATAAGCACATTCGCTTGTTTCTTAACATTTATTATTTCCCAGAAATTATTCAATCGCACAGTAGGTATCATCTCAGCTTTAATTTTCAGTTGTTACGGGACCCTTATATATTACGATGCCCTCTTATTGGAACCCTCCCTTACAGCATGCCTGACTCTATTAATGATTTTATCAGTATTGAAGGCTATAGAGGAAGAAAAATACCTCTATTGGGTTCTCGGGGGAGGGTGTTTGGGATTAGCAGCTTTGGCTCGGCCCAATATCTTATTATTTGCCGCTGTTATGTTGATCTGGTTTTTTTTCTCGAGAAGGAAGGCACCAGAAGGGAGACCTATTTTGTACGGGGTCAGTTTCTATCTAGGAATAATTTTAATCCTTTCCCCTATAACCTTAAAAAACTATTTGCTTACCAGAGAATTCTTATTAATAAGCTCTCAAGGTGGCATAAATTTTTACATTGGTAATAACCCTCAGGCAAGTGGGACTTATTCTTCCATAGAGAGGGTCTCTGATACCCCGGGTAGACAATTTGTCGATGCCAAAAAGATTGCGGAAGATACCTTAAAGAGAAAATTAAAACCCGCTGAAGTATCAAGGTTTTGGTATTTCCAGGGTCTTGTTTTTGTAAAAGATGATCCTTGGCAGGCTTTATCACTACTTATGAAAAAGTTTACCCTCTTTTGGAATGCCGCAGAACTTCCTTTAAATGAAGACTATGAATTCAATAAAAGATTTTCTTCCTTACTGCGGCTCCCTTTGCCCTCTTTTGGACTAATTGCCCCTTTTGCTTTATTAGGGATTGCCCTATCCCTGCCCAGTTGGAGAAAAGCAAATATGTTTATATTGCATCTTTTTATTGGTGCTTATATGCTTTCCGTCATCAATTTCTTTATAACAGCACGATACCGCTTACCCATCATACCTTTACTAATTATTTTCGCTTCCTATGCCATCTATTGGTGCTTAATAAGGGCCGGGGAGAAAAAATGGAGACAAATAGGAGCATTCATTGGATTATTCCTGATCCTTTATAAAATAGCTAACATTGAGATTCTAAAAACAGATTTTGCTAGTTCCCATATAAATCTTGGTGTCATCTATAATAAAACTGGTATGTTTGATCTAGCCATAAGGGAATTAAAAGAGGCACTCAATGAACGTCCAGACTATGCAGAAGCCCATTACTATCTCGGTATTGTCTATTCAAACAAAGGATGGCAGGAACAGGCCATTAGAGAATATAAGCGCGCCTTAGCGATAAAACCTAACCTGCCTGAAGTTCACAATAATCTAGGAGTGATATTTAAAGAGGAGCGTCTTATCCAGCAGGCTATAGAAGAGATCAAAGAAGCTATAGAACTAAGGCCCGAATATCCGGAGGCTCATTATAATCTCGGGGTTGTGTATGGAGATATGAGATTATACAATGAGGCAATTAAAAAATATAAACAGGCATTACAAATTAAACCCAATTTCCCTGAGGCCCATAACAATCTGGGAATAATTTACAGAGAGAGAGGATGGATTAGTTTGGCAGAGGAAGAATTTAAGAAGGCCCTGGCAATAAAAGCCGATTATGCCGAAGCAGCTCATAATCTCAAGATTATCTATTCCGTGAAATAAAGGGCATAGCTATCTATAGCGAGGATATTACCGATGTCAAAGAAAGTTCCGGTAGGGGGGCTGATTGGTTTAGCAATATCCTTATTTATTGCGAGCGGGATTTCATCGGCAGAGACCTATGTCAGTTACAATATAACGCAAGATACTACTTGGACTGAGGAAGGAAGCCCATATATTATCATCAGGACTATCAGTGTCTACCCATCCGCAACCCTCACGATTAAACCAGGAGTAAAAATAAAGTTTGATGGCTATTACTCTCTACAGATAGGTGGTACATTAGTTGCCCAAGGTACTTCACAGAAGTATATTACCTTTACTTCCAATAAAGCAAACCCATCCCCTGGTGATTGGGATAGAATCTATTTCTTAGACAGTAGCGAAGATGCCCGATTTGACGATGCCGGCAATTATCTCAGTGGTAGTATATTGGAATATTGCAAAATAGAATATGGCGGCGGTTCTCGTTATGGTAATATAGGTGTAATTTACGCTGATCAGCCCGCTTCTCCGGCTATCATCCGTAATACTATCAGCAAAAATGCCAGTGATGCCGTCTATCTGCCGGGAAATTCTTCTTCTATGATCACGAGTAATGTTATCACCGACAACAGCGGACTTGGTATCTATTGTCCCGGCTCTTCTCTAAAAATTGAAAATAACACGATCTCTAATAATGCGACAGGAATTTGGGGATCAGCAAAATCCATTAGTAATAATTTTATCCATGGTAACCGGGGAGGAGGTATCGGGATTGATGCCGATTCAACCATAACAAACAATATCATCCTCAATAATACTTACAGTGGAATCTATATATACTCCAGTACATCCATTATCTCTGGTAATAAAGTCATTAATAATGGAGATGATGGAATTCTCGGTACCGAAAGTAACGCTCTTATCGTCAATAATTCTATCATTGGAAACAGGGGTTATGGTATTAATTGTTATAATGATAAAGTTGAAAATAATACGGTCACAAAAAATAAGGGTGGGATTAAAAATGCCCTTAAAGCCCACCTAAACAATATTTTTGATAATACGGACTATGATTATCTAAGTAGTACTTCCACCGATGTTGATGCAGCAAATAACTGGTGGGGCACTACTGATACTGCCGAAATAGATAAGCATATCTATGACTATTGGGATAATATCACCCTGGGCAAGGTAAATTATCCCCCCATATTAGACGCACCTAACCTGGAAGCCCCACCTCTCCCCCCTACTGGATTAAAAGCCACAGTAGAAGATAATAAGATATCCTTGACCTGGAAAAGATCTGAGCAGAACGATTTAGCGGGCTATAAAGTATATTATGATACCGATTCTGGCTACCCTTATGGCGGCAAGAATGCCGCGGAGGGAGATTCTCCTATAGATGTGGGCAATAGGATAAGCTATCAATTGACCGGTTTATCGGATGGCATATATTTTTTCTCTATCACGGCCTACGATACACAAGGCAACGAGAGCTGGCATTCTGATGAGGTAGAAATTAAAGTAGGGACTGGCGTAGATGCCACCCCACCATCTGGCACCATCCTTATCAACGATGGTGCCGAGAAAACCAACTCCATCTTGGTTGATCTAACTTTATCTGCCGCTGATGAAGGGATTGGTATGGGTGAAGGGGCTCGGATGCGGTTCAGTAACGATAATAAGACATGGTCAGACCTGGAGCCTTATAGCACTACTAAGGCCGACTGGGACCTGAGGGCCTATGGTGGCAGCCCGGATGAAGGGACCAAGACCGTCTATGCCCTGTTCAGTGATGCTGCTGGCAACTGGATTACCCGGGCCGTCAGTGATACCATTGAATACATCAGTGGCATAGATACCACTCCCCCCAGTTCTACCATCACTGCCCCCGAAAACGGGGCCACGGTATCCGGTAAGGTCTATACCATCAAAGGGACCGCCACAGATGATAAGTCCGGTGTTGATTTGATAGAAGTAAGCACCGATGGCGGGACAAGCTGGCAAAAGGCTACTGGCACCACTAACTGGCAGTATGACTGGACACTGCCTGCCGATGGTACTTATACTATTAAGTCTAGGGCCACAGATAAAGATGGCAATATAGAGACCCCCGGAGATGGGATTACGGTCATTGTAGATAACCAGGGTATCTCTACCCCTACGGGCCTCACCGCTCAGGGTGGGGCCAAGAGCGTTAACCTATCCTGGAAGGCCAATACCGAGAGTGACCTGGCCGGATACAACCTCTACCGGGAAATTGACCCAACGGGAAATTATACTACCAAGATAAACCAGGAACTGATAAAGACTACCAGCTATACCGATGAAGCTGTTGACCAGGGGAATACTTACTGGTATAAGATAACGGCCGTTGATCTGTCCGGTAATGAGAGCAATAAGTCCGCAGCGGTCTCCGCTAAGGTAGGGGCCATTACCGTATGGATGCCCGATATCAAAGGAGAGGCCGGGGACAAGGTAAGCCTGCCGATCAATGTCAGCAATGCTACCGGTGTGGGTTCTACTGCCGCCGGGATAGATATTAAGTTGAACTATAACCCAAACCTGCTGACCCCTACCCAGGTCAGCACGACCAACCTGACCAAGGGCTTTACTCTGTATGACAATATCTCCCAGGCCACTGGTCAGCTCAATATCAGTGGGGTGAACCGCACGGGTAGTACTATCACCGGGGAAGGATACCTGGTAGAGGTAGAGTATTCCATAAATAGAGAGGCCGTGGAAGGGGCTACCGCCACCTTAAGCTTTGTAGAGGTCAAGCTATATGATGATGCTGCCAATTCTTTGACAGTAGATTATACTGATACTGCTACCTTTACTGTAGGGGCGGCCTATAAGCGGGGAGACCTTAATGGAGACGGTTCCGTGGATTCCGCCGATGCCCTGATAGCCATGAAGATCGCCACCGGGGAGATAGAGCCTAGTAAGGAACAAAAACAAGCCGGTGATATCGATGGGAATGGGAAGATAAATACTGCCGATGCGATCCTGATCCTGCGGATGGCGGTGGGGCTTGATATACATCCCTCTTCCTCAGTAGCCAGCAATGTTATAAAGGCTCTAAAGATATTTGCCTCTAGCCATACTATAAACGTAACCATTGGAGACCATCCTGGTGAGGCGGGTTCTGCCATTACGGTCCCCATAATAATAGATAATCTGGCAGGGGTAGCGGGGGCCGATATCCTATTAACATTTGACCCGGATATCCTTACTGCTACCGGGGCCTCTACTACCAGCCTGAGTACTGGCTTTAATCTGCAATATAAGATTACTACTGGGGCTATAGCCATATCCATCCTCAGTACTACCGAGCTATCCGAGGGCAGCGGCGCCTTTGTCAATGTAGGCTTCCAGGTAAATCAAGGGGCCAATATTGGAGCCAGCACATCCCTTACCCTGGCACAAGCCAGTCTGTATAGCCAATACGGTAGAGACCTATCCCTAGATCATAGTGTTAAGGCTACTAATGGGAAATTCACGGTAGCTCACAGTACGCCCACTGGCTTGAAGGCCACGGTAGAAGGTAAGACCGTGCATATCCAATGGCAGGCAAACAGCGAAGCTGATATTGATCATTACAATATCTATGTGGGGTATGCCTCCAAAGCCTATGACCTGGACGGTAGCCCATTTAATGTAGGCAATATTACCTCTATCACTGCCCCAGATGTCCCGGATGGTACTTATTACTTGGCTCTCAGTGCCGTAAATAGTGCTGGCCAAGAGAGTAGCTTATCGGAAGAGATAAAGCTAGTGGTGGGTGCTAAACCCAGTATTACCATAAGCACTAATAAGGATAGCTATTCCCCCGGCGATACTCTTACCCTTTCCTTTGCTATCAGCAACCCCACGGCGACTACTCAGGTAGTAGATATTTTTCTTGGCATTATCGCACCAGATGGTAGTATCTACTTTTTTGACTCATCCCCCTTTCAAAGGAATTTAATCCCAGCCAAGATAGATGATCCCAGGAGCTTTATCCCAGCTAGCACTTCTTTGGAACTGAAGCCAGGATATGATTTCCCCTTGATGCCTTTCTTCTCAGTAGCCTTACCCAGCAATCTGCCAGAGGGTACTTATCACGCCTTTGGTGCCTTGGCTGAACCCGGCTCTGTCCAGGCAGGTGCTCCTAAAATAATTGGGGATATCAGTATCACTTCCTTCGGCTATTCTCCTTAATAGTGTTGGATGTAACCTTAGGTTAGATGGCCTTTAAATCCGGAAGAGTGAATATTTCCGGAAGAAATCCATAGTCCTAGTAGTTCTTTATTAGGTGTGGACTTCTTACGAGAAAGCTGCCCCCAAGGAATTAAGCAATCCATTAGGTCTATCCCCTAATGCCGTCAGAAGGTGTGATATTTGCCCCCCACTAATTCTGCGCGGGCTTCACATTATCTTTTTGATTATTACCTACACCAGCCTTTGTAGAGATGCCAGATCTATTGTGAATTGTTGTACTGATCGAGCAAGTTAACGCAGGCTAAAGCCTGCGACTACCCCAAAACCGCATTATTAAAATGAAAATTCCTATACTATTAAATTATGGTGGGATGAAGAAGGCCATATTTATGGCATTGATATTATGCCATTTATGGAAGAGTTAGAAGAATTCAAGAAAAATCTAAACACGATACGTTTGGGTGGTATTTGGAAAGGTATAAAGATTACAGAGGAAGATATTAAAGAAATACGAAGGGATTTGCTAAAGAAACTTGAGGAGAAATGGTAATGCCCTTTGTTACCGACACTCACTCTTTAGTTTGGCATATAACGGATAATCCTAAACTTTCCACCGAAGCGAGAGAGATTTTTCAAAAAGTGGATAATTTTCAGGATTATATTTTCATTCCTTGTATTGTCTTTTTTGAATTACTCTATCTCATCGAAAAGAAAAGGATTGTTGCTGATTTTGATAGTTTTCTTGCAATGGTATCTTCAGCGAAGAATTATAGGATAGAGCCGTTATGTCTGCCAATAATTGAAAAAAGTAAAAGAATCCCCAAAAGGGTGTCCGATCCTTGGGATAGATTAATTGCTGCTACCTCAATGCATTTGAATTTCCCTTTGATAACTCGGGATGAGACCCTGAGAGAGATAGGGTTGGAGGTTATATGGTGACAGGCCCGGCACAGCGTATAACACGGTCTATGGGGAAAATGGATGAACAATTGTCCGTCAGAGACGGTTGTATAATTACCTCCTTTTCCTCTAGGGTTCTTTCCCAGAAAAAATCTCCTTTCAACTCTTCTTTACCCACCAAAAACTAGACCACTAATCTAATTGATGATATCCTTAATTCCCTAAATGCCTTTGACCGAGGATCGCTGAATACGGGATATAGCTTGTTAAATGAGGGGATTTGTGGTTTAATTAATAAATTACTATAGAGTTATATCAGATATAATCTCGTGAGAAAAGCTATGTATGCGCTTACTGTGAAGTCGGGATTTGCTGCCGCTCATCAACTGCGGGGTTATCAAGGGGCTTGCGAAAACCTGCATGGCCACAATTGGAAAGTGGAAGTAACCATCATGGCCAACAAATTAAATGAACTAGGCATAGTAATAGATTTCCGGGAGATAAAACGGGTATTAGATGGAGTCCTGGAGAGCCTGGATCATAAGAATCTAAGCGACCTAGAACCCTTTAAAAAAGCTAATCCTACCTCGGAGAATATTTGCGCCTGGCTATTCCAGGAGTTGGATAAAAGATTATCTTCTCGAGACCTTAAAGTAAATAAGGTTACCGTCAGAGAAACGGATAATTATGCTGCCTCGTATTACCGACAAGCATCTGAGCCATAATAAAAAAATAGAGCAATTATTGAATGAGTTCTTACCACCCTCTTATTACCAGGTTTTAAGGGGGGCGAACGAGATAGCCAACGAGCTGGGGTATCCCATTTATTTAGCCGGAGGCTCAGTACGGGATTGGCTCATGGGCAAAGCAAACCTCGATCTGGACCTCGTGGTAGAAGGGGATGGCCTGATTTTTACCGAATATTTAGCCACCCGGCTCAGGACAAAATACCAGCTCCATAAGAGGTATTTGACCGCTACTATTTTTTTACCCGGGTCTTTCAAGCTCGATATTGCAACTACCAGGACAGAATACTATCCCCATCCCGCTGCCTTGCCTAGAGTGCGAAAAGGTACCTTGAAGGAAGACCTCTTCCGGCGAGACTTTACTATTAATACGCTGGCTATAAGGATTAATGGGCCCGAGGCACCTTATTTGGTAGATTTTTTTGGTGGGGAGAAAGACCTGCATGAAGGCATTATCAAGGTATTACATCCCCTCAGTTTTGTAGATGATCCCACCCGGATACTAAGGGCCCTTCGGTTCGAACAGCGCTTTGATTTTTCCCTGGAAAGTGACACCCTGGACTATCTCAGAAAGGCCGTTGAGAAAGCGTATCTCGCCCAGGTAAAAGGAGCCAGGTTTTTCCAGGAACTCTTTCTTATCCTAAGCGAAAATAGGCCCCTAAAAGTTATCCAGCGCATGTCTGATTTTGACCTCTTAAGGTCT
>MHDQ01000187.1 GCA_001803565.1 Nitrospinae bacterium RIFCSPLOWO2_12_FULL_45_22
AACGTATACATTTGGCATTAACGCTGCTGCAAAAAGGCTTGCTATTATAATGAAGTAGAGGACATTCAATACCCGGATGCCTCCAAAACGGTCAGCCGACCATCCGCCAAGTACCCTGAAGACGCTTGCCGATATTGCAATAACAGCCGCGAATTGCCCCATATTTGCCTTGGGTATATTGTAGGCATCATGAAAGAAGGTAGGAAGGAACGTAGTAAATCCAATGTACCCACCGAAAGAGACTATATACATAATATTGAACACCCATGCGTCTTTTTCAATTATAACCTTCAGGTAATCCTTCATCTTCTTCTTTTCCTGGTCAGGCGGCTCCTTGGCAAAGAGGGCCATCAGTGTCATAGGAATAAGCATAAGAATAATATAAAAACCATACACTGAGTGCCAGCCATAGGCAGCAGCAAGAGGAGGCGCAGTCAGCATTGCGATTACAGCGCCGCTGTTTCCGGCTCCTGATATTCCGATAGCCAGCCCCTTATACTTTGGCGGGTACCATCCGCCGCCCAGGGAAAGTGCAATACCGAATGAAGCGCCTGCTATACCAAGAGGAATACCCATCCAGATAACCTCCTGGAAGGTATCAACAAAAAAGTAACCATAGGCGAGGCCTATAGTAATCAAACCCATCTCAAGCATCGCAGCCCATTTTCGCGTAATGTATTGTGCTAAAAGACCTGTCGGGAAACGCATAAAAGCGCCTGCCAGAACCGGTACTGACAACATAAATCCCTTTTGCACAGGAGTTAGATGAAATTGCTCACTAATAAATGGAGCTACTGCCCCGTTAACAACCCAGATTGCAAAACAGAAATCAAAATACAGGAATGCACAAAAAAGTGTTGGCCAATGACCTGATTTTAAGAATGCTTTTACGCCACCCATGATGAAAACCTCCTTCCCCGTTAATCAGGGGAATTTACTATATAAATACACAGCGATGGTTATTTGATAAAAGTAATACTACTTATTATAATAACGACTATTACGGATCTTAATTTTGCTGAATATTAATGCAACTCTTTTATCCCTCCTTTCCAATCCCTTTGAGACTGGATGTTGCAAGACAAGTGCCATAACATATATACATGCTTATCTATTTGATATTACAAGGTTATTCGTATTTATCCACTGGATTGCACGGATATTATTACGTTACATAAACGTAACACAATAACGGACAAGATTATAGATAACCGTTATGATTAGCCATGTTTGAGGAAATAAATGAAGTGGGGGGGGGAATCGGAAATGTTACCAATAAGTAACATCACTCAGCAGTATTATCTTCAACAATCTCTTCCTTTTTCAGCAGACCATACAATTTGCACTTCTCCCAAAGGGTTTTTCTCGATATGCCAAGGAGTTTTGAAGCAAGTGTCTTGTTGCCTTTAGTCTCTTCCAGTACTTTTGATACATACTGTTTCTCAAAAAGAGACATGGCAGTCGGAAGGGGTTCTGAATAACTGAGCCTCTCACCCACTTTACTTCCTTCACGGCAGATAGTACACATATCTTCAGGGAGGTCCCATGGTTGTATCTCTTTATCTCTTGATAAGGTCAAGGCCCTTTTAACTGCATTCTCAAGTTCTCTTATATTACCCGGGTAGTCATACTTTAGAATAAATTCCCGTGCCTCTATTGATATTCCCCTCATTGGTTTATTCATATGCTTTGAGTACATATTCAGAAAATGCTCTGTTAGCAGTAAAATATCCTCCTTGCGATCCCTTAAAGCAGGAAGATGAACAGGCACAACATTCAGCCGGTAATAAAGATCCTCACGGAAACTGCCTTTCTGTACCTCTTTTTTAAGGTCCCTTTGAGTTGCTCCTATAATCCTTACATCCACATTTATTGTACTCGTGCCTCCAAGTCTTTCAAACTCACGCCCCTGAAGCACCCTTAATAGTTTGACCTGAACCGTCTGGTTAATCTCTCCGATTTCATCAAGGAAGAGAGTACCCTTGTGGGCAAGCTCAAACCTCCCCTTCTTCTGCTTCAGGGCTCCGGTAAATGCACCTCTCTCATGACCAAACAACTCTGCCTCAAGAAGCGTTTCAGGCAGCGCGGCACAGCTCACTTTAATGAACGCCTCATTTTTCCTCGGACTATTATAGTGGATAGCATTTGCAACAAGCTCCTTGCCTGTGCCGCTTTCTCCGGTAATGAGCACCGTTGTATCCGTAGGCGCTATTATCTCTATCTTCTCAAATATATCTTTCATCTTATCGCTCTTACCGATAATTCCGCTGAATTCATACCTCTCCTCTATCTTTTCTTTCAGGTATATATTCTCGTCTTCAAGGTCTCTCAATGCAATCAGCCTTTTTACTGTCAGGATAAACTCATCCATAGAAAACGGCTTTGTTATATAGTCGTATGCACCTATCTTCATAGCCTCAACGGCAGTATCCACTGATCCATATGCGGTGATCATCAACACCTTTGTGCGCGGAGAGATCTGTTTGCACGACTTCAATATCTGGACTCCGTCCACTTCCGGAAGTCTCAGGTCAGTTATCACAACATCATAAGAGTTATTCTTAATTGACTTTAATCCTTCACCACCGGTTTCCGCACTCATGACGTTGTATCCTTCAACCTTAAGAGCGTCACTTATTGAGATCCTCATCAGCGGTTCATCATCTATAATTAATATATCCGGTATCTTGTGCATTGTGATATTCCTTTACGCCTCCTTCAACGGCAGCCTGATCGTGAATGTTGTCCCCTTCCCCTCTTCGCTCTTTACGTCTATCTTCCCTGAGTGTTTCTCAACTATACCAAGACTTACTGCAAGGCCGAGCCCGGTTCCCTTTCCAACATCCTTAGTTGTAAAAAACGGATCAAATATCCTTGGCATTATCTGTGGCGGTATCCCTGAGCCATTATCAGAAACAGCGATACAGCACCAGTTGTTGTCGGCATATGTCCTGACTATTACCTCCCCCTCACCCTTGACTGCCTGAACCGCATTCAGCAACATATTCATAACTACCTGTCCTATCTTATGCTGATCCATCATTACTCTTTGCATGTTTAAACCAAGCTCTTTTCTTAGATGGATACCATTCTTCGTTACTGCATAACTCATCAGAGACAGGACATCTTCAACAAGGTTATTTACATCCACAGCTAAAAGCCTCGGTTCATGCTGCTGTGCAAAATCAAGAAGCTGTTCAACAGTTCTCTGAACACGCTGGATTCCATCCTCCATGGACTTCATATATATCACTTCACGCTCCTTTGGCAGGAGCTTATTACGTATATTATACAGACAATTCATAATCCCGCCAATGGGGTTATTGATCTCATGTGCAATTCCTGCAGCCAACTGGCCTATAGCAGACATCTTCTCCGCCTGAGCAACCTGCTGTTCCAGTCTGTTCCTTTCAGTAATATCATTTGCAATTACCAGCACCCCCGCCATCTTTTCATCTCCGCTTCTAAGAGGTGAAATACTGAGAACCGCATATTTTACACCCCCGGAATTATCTATAATTTCTACCTCATATGTCTGTCTTATCCCCTCTGCTACGGTCTTTCTTAACCTCTCGCCTTTATGCTTCTTCGACAGTATAGCCAGGAATGAACTTCCAACAAGATCTTCCTTCTTATAACCCCACTCTTCTACCTTTTTATTAACATAAGTAATCAGTCCGGCAGGGTTAAGTGTGAAAATAACGTCGTTTGCGCCTTCAAGGAGGTTTTCAAGATAATCCTTGGTCTCCCTCAACTCCCTGGTCCTGTCTGATACCCTCTGTTCAAGGATGTCATGATATTCACGCAGATGCCTTTCCAATCTCTTCCTGTCAGTAATATCGCGGACAAATGCCCTTGTCTTTATGAATTGACCGGTTATCGGATGGTAAAGGGCAGTGGCGGATATCTCAACTTCTATTTTTTTACCATCCTTTGTAATAAATTGTAACTCGACCCGGCCTTTGCCTTCTTTAATCACCCGACCTACATGCTTTTTTACACGCTCCCTGAGTTCTTCCGGAACTATATCCTCCAGCCTCTTATTTCGCATCTCCTCAATCGTGTAACCAAGGGTATTAAGTTCCGTCTTGTTAACCCCTACAAAATATCTTTCAGCATTAACAGAATGAATCATCTCAGGAGAATTTTCGATGAGATCCTTATACCTCTCCTCAGATGTCTCAAGTTCCTTATTCCTCTCCTCAAGAGTAGTATAAGTCTTCTTTAACTCTTCTGCCATTTTATTGAACTCATCCGCCAGTTTTTCTATCTCATCACCTGTCTTAACATAAAGACGGTGGTCAAGTTTACCCTGGCCTATAAGTTCTACACCACGGTACAGCTCATTAATAGGTTTAACAATATCTCCTGCAGCATAGACGGCTGTAAGGGCAAGAAACACTATGAGCACAAAGGCAAATATAGTAACGCGCGCGAGTAAAGAATATATGGGTGCATACATCTCACTGGGGCTCTGTCTCAGAAAGACATACCATTTGTTTCCGTCAAGCCATCCAAGTTCCGGGTTTATTGTCGCAAGTACCGGGGCAAAACCAACAATAGAGTCTTTACCGCCATGGGCATCATCTTTTGCAACCCCCCATCCCGGATTAACGCGTGTTACGAGTTTGACAAGATCATGGCTTATATGATGGCTGCGCAGAGGAAATATAGGACACATGATAATTGTACCTGCAGAATCTACAAGGTTTGCATGTCCTGTCTTACCGATTCTTACATTATTTATAATCTCGAGGAGGCTATCTACTGTATACCTGATTGCAACAACGCCGATTGCCTTACCATTATCCATGACGGGGGCCGCTATGTTCATCAGATACTTGCCGGTTTTATTATCAAGATTTAAATCACCGACGTAGACCTTGCCCGCACCATTGTTGAAGGCAACATTAAACCAGCGCTCACTTTTGAAATTACCGCTTCCACCCTCGTTTATGCCGGCAACATAATCAGCACTCCTGTCAACAATTAAAAGGCTGTGAACTTCCTTTTCATCATAACTCCTGAATTCCCTGAGATAATTATTCAGTTCACCTCTGCC
>MHDQ01000188.1 GCA_001803565.1 Nitrospinae bacterium RIFCSPLOWO2_12_FULL_45_22
GATGATTTTCTGGGTAATTTTTATTAGACATGTAGCCTCCTCAATACTAATGATTTTATATCAAATTTTTACGTGAGTAAAGCAGATAGGCAGTTGAGCTAATTTATCCCTTCAGTTGTTTCTTTATCTTTTCCCATTCCTCTAAAACATCCCATTCTTTGGTCCAAAAGTCTAAATATTCCTCCTCAGGGATCAATCCGAGCCTTCTTATCCTTTCAATAATAGAATCTATATCCCAGAGGTCTTTTTGCCGATGGGCGATTAGCTTATGAATCAACAGATCCTCCAAAGAGATCACAGGAACCTTTATCCCTTCCACTTCTTCCCAGGTCTTCCTTTTAACCACTAGATGTTGGTAAGGGATCTTGCATATAATCAGGTGGATAGGTATTGATCCTTTATCACATAAGAGCATATCAGGATCAGATTCGGGAATAAGTTTTATCTTAAATCCATTCCTCTCTAGAATCTTTATTAGATCTTGGGTTGAGATGGTTTCCAGGATAACCAGGATGTCTAAGTCTGCTGTGAATCGTGGCTCCATCCGGTAAAAGTTTGCAGCAAATGCCCCGATTATAGCATAATCTATTCCATCCGCTTCAAATATGTGATGGAGTCCTTTAATGATCTGTAGTATTGACTCCATGGAGCCTCCTCCATCGGTTGAAAAACTCCAAATGGGTATATATATCTGCTTCTTCTAGTTTTTTCATGATTTCAGAAGGGTTTATACCGTCTCTTTTCAGTCCGGCTTCAAAGAAGGCATTTCCTAATTCAAAGAGTTCCCAGGTAGTTTTTATAATTCCAGTGGAATTTGGTTCCATGAATTTAACCCGAAAAATGCGGATAAGCTCCTATCGGTAAGCTATAAATCTTTATTTTTTGTTAGCTTCTCTATGATTTTCTTGGCCAGGGTATGAAACTCCTTAGCTATTGAAAGGGCCACGAAGCCCTCACTAAGTCTCAGCCTGTACTTTGCTTCTTCGCTTGAATCCATAAGCGCCACTCCAGTCTATGCCCCAGCCTGGTTCGGGTTGCTCTTCCCATATCCAGATGAAGGAGCCAAATCTTTTTATCCCGTTAGAGAAAGCCGCCGATTAAAATCGGCGGTTACTACCGCTTACTGTCTTGGCATATAAAGAGACTTGAAAAGGGAGTTCTTTAGGGATCATCTTCCTCAAGAAGATCTGCCTCTCAAAGAGGTGCTCGGGGAGGTCTTGTGCCAGGATAAAGATATCCCCATCGCTCCTCCCTGATCCCTCGCCTCTGGCCCGGGAGCCAAACAGGATGAGGCAGATAAGCCCTTCTCCTAATAGTGCAAGAAAGGCCTTTATTAACGGTTCAAAGATTGAGTTAATGGCTTCCCTTTCCATATTCTATGGTGAAAATGTCTTATGTTAAAAATTCTCTTTGTATAGTTGCTTATCGAACTCTCCATATTGATAGATATCTACTCCATATATGCATATCTCCCATTTATCAGTCTTCAAAACCTGTTTACAAGACAAAATCTCCTTTTTAATCTCTCGGATAATATCATTTTTAATAATCTCCTGGGTATCAGGCGGATTAGGTGGGTCCCATTTAACATCCTTCCGAAGCTCAATGGCTATCCTGAATCTAAATAGCAAAGGAATGCTCAATTCGACATCAATCTTCTTACTATTTATTGGGTTAACCAACCGGAAAAATACGGCATTGACCCGGTTATGTAAATCAAAGTGTCTTTCCTGGATCATCTTGAATATGATCTTGTTGCAGCAAGAAAGCCATTCTGTAAGAATGAGATAATATTGTTTTTCTTTTCCGTTGGCTTTATTCTCTTCAACCCATACCCTCTGAACCACACCAAGAAGGGCTGACTCGAGATCTCTCAAGCCACTTTCCATCTTTTTCTTATTCCCATAGTCAAAGATTAAGTTAATTTCTCTAAACTTATTGAAATTCTTATCCTCCATTTTTATCCAGGGAAGGATACGGTAATCCAAAATATCCTTTACTTCTTTTCTTCTTTGGCTGGTTTTATTAATACAATCTGAAATCCTCCCACCCTTATTCTTTTTAAGCCCTTCATAAATATGCCATATGCCATCGAACCACTTCTTTAAAGCCACCCAGTTCATCAGATCTTTAGAATCCATATGTTGAATAGAATATTGCATCATAGAAGACAACCTCTGGAGCGTTTTCATTTCAGTGTCGATCTCTCGTTCAGTTAATTCTATCCGCCTCCGCCGGTATTCTTCATCTATCACCCGTTCTCTCTGGTTGTCACAGGCATCAATAATTCGCTGAAGTGCGGTAATCAGCTCCATCCTAAGGTATTGTCCTGAGTTAATTAGAAATTGATTATTTAGTTCCTTAATGGGATGGTCTATCTCTTTCCAGTGATAGAATCTTTGGGGCAATTCAGAGGTCTTAATCAGGGGCATCTTTCTGCGGTGGTAGCGATAGGCAGCGATGATGGCATTAATATATGGCTCTTTATTGTTGCTTATATCTTTACCACTAAATCCTATTGTCTCCGTCTTTTCTCCCTTCTTAACCTTTTCCAAGTCTCCCATTACTGCATAATAGGCAAGCTCGTGATGTAGATCCCGATTAAAGGAAGGAAATGAGGTAATATCTACTTTTTTTGTCTTTCTAGTGTCATCTTCATTCCACTCAAAGTTGATTTCCCTACCCGAATGCCCAATGTCATGAATCCATAAGGTGTAAAGGAGGACATAAATCTCCTCCGGAGACAGAAAGTCTTTAAAGGGATATTCTTTAGCCTGATTTCTATTCACTTCAAAAGTTTGCATGGGCTTTATTAGCTGAACAGCCATCTCAAGGAGCCGCTGGCAGTGTCCTCTAGCATGATCCACAGTCTCAGGGATGTTATCACCAAGCCAGATATACTGGGTATCAGCAAATCTTTTCTCAAGATCTTCTTTTAGTGGATGACCCTCAGGGAATAGGGTTAGTGCCACTGCCCCACTTCCAAATCGGGTCAGTTTTGTTCTTGATTCCTCCCATCGCTTCTCAAGAATATCTTTAATAGGTAAGGCTGTATATCTTTTCTGCGATGGGTCTTCTATAAAGAGGTGCTGTAGTCTCAGGGGCAGGGACTCCAGCAACCCTTTTGCTTTGTCCTTATCTATATGAGGTAGGGCATAGATAATAGAACGGTATTCATTTCGGCCAATAATATCAAAATCCACAGGGAGTAATGGCAAGTCTATAATATTTGGTGATTGCTCATATAGATATTTTATCTTCACGCCCTCGTAACACATCCCTATGATGGAGGTATAAGGGATGAGACCTTTGTAGCCCCCAGTAATATTGATGATGAATTCGTGGCCTTTGTGTTCTTCCTTTTCCAAGTAGAAAGTGATAGAAGAGATGAGATTCTGGATACCTTCGGTTTGGAATCTATCAGCTTTCTTTACCTCAATCCCTTTTAAGAGTCCACCGCAAGGATGTTCTTCCATACAGTTTCCCAAGGAAGATTGGGTAATATAATTTTTCAGTACGAGAAAACAGAAGGCCCCTTCAGGGGTATCAGAAAAGAGTAGGACAATTTTATCCTGGTTAACTTTAGAACACCCGATCTTCCAGAGGCTGGCTACCTCAGCAGGGGCAAAAAGGCGGTGATTTTCGATTGTTGAGTTCAGTTTAGCTTTCAATAGACTTACAACTTCATTTACTTTACCCGAGTAGGAGTCCTGAAAATTCTTTAATGCCAGTTCAGTAGGCCAATTCGTAAACGGGTTTTTTAAGTATTTTGCAATATCTTTTCCTCTGGAGTATAAAGGGTTAGGTTCATTATCAATATGCTCGCTTACTAATTTCTCCAGGAGGGATGTACCTACTGTGGTAAAGATAAGTTTTGGAGGTATGTCCATATCCATCCTTCCTTTATTCGTGCAGTTTGTAGGTATTAGTCTCTACTTCCTGAGCAGTAGGCAGGGGGTGTTCACAAATGGGTTTTCCATAGTGTGAGCAAGTTTTTATCGTGCAATTGGCGGTATAATTAAAAAAGCTGGGGCGATCCGGATACTTGATGGGAAGTCCATGATTTATAGGGGGATAGTTCAGGATAGCCCTCAAATCTTCCCAGGCATCAGTATGAAATGAATTTTTGGCATTCTTAAGCTTATTTATGAAGTAACTAACCTCTGTGCTATCTGCTCCCTTTTTGCCTTTGTATCTATCGAACATATTGATATTTTTAAAACCCTTTTCATCAAACTCTATCTTTATTGTCCCAAGGCCCAGTGGCTTTCCCAGTCCAATCTTATGGCACATGCTGTCATCAAGCCTCAGGGATAAAAGGAGAAGGCCAAGTTCTTCATCAGAGAGGTTTTCATAGGTTACAGGAAAAGAAAGATTACCAGAGACGAGGAGTTCAATAGCATCGCAACCGGGAAAATACTGGGTCTTTATGGCTTCGTTATCTGGAGGTCTATGGTAATAGAATTTTCTTCCTCGTAAATTCCCATTATGATTGAGGTAAAAGCTTTCGTGGTGGGGCTTGGGGCTGGACAGGGCATGGTCTCTCAAGAACCTTCGCTCAAGGCTTCCATTCTCTATCTTTATATCGGAAAAAGAGACCTTTCCCCCAAAGCCTTCCTGTCCTTCCTGTCCTTCACCAACGGATTTATTAGATGTCCCAAAGAGTCTACAGCAAATGCAGAGACCCTTTTTTTCATCTCTTAGATAGCATCCATCATTTTTGCTTTCATCTGGAATACCATAAGAGAAATTAACCTTATACCTTCTTCTTTCCCTTTCTATTTCCCAGCTATTCCCACTGGGTGAATTATAGTTTGTTTTCTGAACATTCTGACCAACATTTTGCCACTGGGAATTAGGGATAGCGTTAAAGGCGGCTATAAGAGTTCTGTTTTGGATATCATCTCTGTATTCCGCTGAAAACATGGAGAAGCAAGCACTGGAAATGGCCTCAGCTATGGATCTGATCATGCCTTTTACAGTAGAGCCAGGTATGAAAGGGAGACCATCATGGTTCCTGCTGAACCTCTTGTAAAAGACAAATTGGGGGGTTGGGTTTGGGGTTTACAAGAGGTTCAGCAGGAACCATGATGGTCTCC
>MHDQ01000189.1 GCA_001803565.1 Nitrospinae bacterium RIFCSPLOWO2_12_FULL_45_22
AATTCATCGGCGTCGTCGAGCGATTCGTCCTTGAGCCACTTGAGGCTATCAATCTTGAACCCGCGCTCCTGCACCTCGCTCATGGGGAAGCAGCGCCAGCGGTTTTCTTTGGAGTCATTTGGATCACGTCTGGCACGGCCGTTGGGATTGGAACCATAACATACTTCAAACTCCGCGAAATACTGCGGCGAAAGGGGGCGATCCTTTTTGGTGATCCGCGGGACATTGGTGCGGGCATCGTAGACCCAGACGTTCTCGGTGGGAAAGCCCTTGGTGAAAAAGATCACATTGGTCTTGGTGCCCGGGCTGTAAGGGGTGAAGGTGCCGTTGGGGAGGCGGAGGACAGTGTGCAGGTCGCAATCTTCCGTGAGTATCTTAAACACCTCACCGGCCTGGTCGGCAAAGAGGACATTATCGGGCACCACGATAGCCGCACGGCCCCCTAGCTTCAGAATACTCATCACGTGCTGGACAAAATTGAGCTGCTTATTGCTAGTGGCGACGGTAAAATCATCGCGGGTGGGGGCCTGATTGGCCCCCTTGGTCCCGAAGGGAGGATTAGTCATCACACAGTCATAGCTACTTCCCCTTTTGGGTTCATAAATGGCGTCTCCTAAATGGATGTGGGCTTCGATGCCGTGGAGGTAGAGGTTCATCAAGGTCAGCCTCCTGGGCCGGGGGACAAGCTCGGTTCCAGAATAGGTAGCGGTTTGGATACGCTTGGATTCAGCACGTTCCAGGGCGCCTCTGGTTTTTTCCATCAGCCATTCATAGGAGCAGACTAAAAAACCGCCGGTTCCGGCCGCTGGGTCATGGATAGTAAAATCTCCTGTCTTGCGGGGATCAGGCTGCATACATCGCACAAGGGATTGGATCAAGATACGGGGGGTGAAGTATTGCCCGGCCCCTTTCTTTCCTTCCGAAGCCGATTTCTCCAGTAACCCCTCATAGGCAGCCGCTTTTACATCAATGTTGAGGTCGGTCCATTCAATCTCGTCAATGAGATTGACCAGGCGTTTCAGGTTAACCGGGTTACTGAATCGCGACATGGCCCCTGCATAGATGTCCCCCAACATTCCTGGCTGGTTTCCCAGTCCCCGGAGGGTGGCCATGTAATGATCTGTCAGGTCACTGCCCGCCTTTTTCCTTAAAACAGACCAGGCATATTCTGGAGGTATTTCAACCCCTCGTTCTTCGATCATCTTGAGAAACAGGAGATAGGTCAACTGCTCAATGTAATCGCCGTAGTCAATCCCATCATGCCGCAGGGTGTGGCAGAACCCCCAAAGTTTATTAACTATATCGGTCATGGATCTCCTTTCATCCTGCGCAATGAAGTTATTTTCTTTTTGGTTTGGGCAGGTCTTTTCTTTTGACCCTGTAAATGGGTCTACCTTCAGCCACAACGGCCTGTTTCCGATGTTCTTTGTGTTGAATTTTTACATGAACGGTTGCCCCAAGAACTTCAGCAACCCGGCGTAACATGTTTAAGGAATGGCCTTCATAAGAGGGTGACTCAAGACGGCTGATTTGTTGCTGAGATGTCCCCACCCGTTTCGCTAGCTCTTTCTGAGATAACCCAGACTCTTTGCGCAGAGAAGCCAATTGGACGGCCACATCCCAGGCTTCGCCAGCATTTTTGAATCGCTCCGCAAAATCCGCATCTTTCAATTGTTCTTCAAGGTATAGATCAAAATTTGTTTGTCTTCTCATAATGGATTCCTCGACACCCAATCCTCTTTTCTTTCCAAAGCAACGCTACGATCTCGCTTAGAAATCTCTTTTGCCTTATTTCGGATTCCGTGCACCGCAATAATTCTTTGCCCTTTAGCAAAAAAGTAGAGCACTCTTGTATTGAGCTTGCCCACATGTCGGAGCTCGAAAAGATCATCCCGGATAGGTTTTGATAGAGGTAGCCTATGATACTGCCTGTTTCGCAACTTAGCGAGCCCCGCCATAACCGCTGCAAAATCGTCTGGATTATCTTCTTTGAGGGCGTCCAGAAATTCGCGTACCGGGCATCGCCCTGAACAGGTTTCATAAAATTCTATAATAAATTCCATGAATAATCAACATCAAATATGATGTATTATAGCAAGCAGTTAAATGAAATTGCTTCACTTCGCTCGCAATGGCAGTTTATGGAATCTCAACTTATTTAGAATACCCACAATAATTCCCTATCTCTCTTTTCAGGCCGCAATGGCCTGGTTGATTTCGTGAATGATAGTTTCCAATTTGCCATCAAAGACCCTGTTTAGTTTCCCCCACGATGCCCCTTCCCGGGTAAAAATGGGCAGAGAATCGAAATCCTCCTTTTCCAGCAATAGGTTTTCGATAAGGTGCCTTCTGATCAGGACCAGCCAATTCTCCTGGTCTTCTGTAAAAGAGCGACCGGATTTGATCTTCATCAGGGCTTTATCAACCCTTCGTTCTGCGGTGAGCAATTCTCCACCCTTGGCTGCATGGCGGATCATGGAAATGATATCTGCCAGTTCCTTGTTATAGGCCCGCCGGAGATTTTTTTCAGTAAATTTATCCACTAGAGAGTCCGGTTGTGTACTCAGCGTATCCCGCAAGGCCTTCAACTGCCTGGTATTAAACTCTTGGGGCCGATTCAGGAGTATTTCCAGGGCCTCAATATGCCGGGGATTTTCCCTTACGAATTTTTCAAATTCCTGCAAGTAGTCCTGAGGCCTGAGCTCCCTGCCATCCTTGGCCCGAAAAATAATTCTTGAGTTGACATAATCTTCAGCCGTATCAGTCCTGATAAACTTTCTTTCAGGGCGCGGGTAATTTTCACACAGATCGAGAAAGTCTTCACTCTGCATAGTCTTGATGGTCTGCTCCCACTCTTGCTCAAGCCTATGGTGCAAGGTTTGGGCAAATTCGGCTATATCGCTATCCAGTATATAATCGAATTGGAGCCTCCCTGCCTGAGTGACATTTTTGGATATCCGGTGGAGCCTCTTGGATAGGACCCGAATATTATATTCCCGATCCTCGTTATCGGCGATGGCCTGGATGATTTCCCTAATAGATCTGGTTGACTTTACCGGGGCTTCAGCCGTAATACCGGTTGTCTTTCTGAAGTATTCCAGGAGGGTGCCGTTGAAGCAATCAAAGACCGTAAAATGGGTTTTGTGGATTTCGTCACAGCGCCGGGTGCCCCGTCCCATCATCTGTTCAAATAGGATTCTTGATTTCACAGGGCGCAAGAACACAATATTCTCTATTCTGGGCACATCTACACCCGTAGAGAGCATATCCACAGTAAGGACAATACCAGGATTTTGACGGTTTCTGAACTCACGGATCTTCTGCAAAGGTCTGTCCACTGACGGGCTGCCGGTTATTTTCTGGACAAAATCATCCCCTCGTGCGAATTCATCCCTCAAGATTTCAATTAACTGATCGCAGTGGGATATATGGGGAAGATCGTTCTGGGCAAAGATCAAGGTCTTTGGAAAATGGCCCAGTTGTTCTTCCTGTTCTAAGAAGTACTTCTTGATTTCCTGGATAATCTTTCTGTTTCTGTCCGGCGCGGTCCAGTCAATCTCCGTGGTCGGGGCCGGGAGTTCCCTTTCATCTTCCAGGAACTCAAAGACAAGCTGGCCGGTGTGGGTATTTACCAGACCGACCTCTTCCCCCTCTTTGAGAAAAACCCCTCGAAGAGTAATATCCGACTGAATGGCGATGGCATCATAGTCTACCAGATAGCCTTCCCGAACAGCCCGTTCATAATCATAGCGGTAGACAATTTGCTTGAAAAAGGCAGTGGTGTGGGCCGCAGGTGTGGCTGTCAGGCCGATTTTTATACTGTCAAAATGCATCAGAACCTCGCGCCATTTGCTTTCTTCCTGGGCAGTATATCCCCGGTGACACTCATCGGCAATGATGACATCGAAGGCATGAATGGGGATATCCAGTTTTGAGGCATCAGAATCATCATCCTGATCTCCTGATGAGGGATAAAACATGCCCTCATAGCCAAACAGATTAATCCGCATGCGCTGGATGGTCGAGATATAGACAAAACTATCCCTGCTGCTAGGATTGGTCAGGTACTCGGTTGGGAGAAGTTTAGGATCAAATTTCATATCTTCATCGAGGTCCTCTCTCCGGAACCTTTGGCTGTAAACTTCATAACATTGATCAAACTTCAGGCCCGGTTCGGCCTCAAAACTGGCCATTGCGGTAACAGCCTGGGCGGCCAGGGCCCGTCGGTCTACCAAGAACAAGATGCGTCTGGCGTAGCCGGACTTCATCAGACGATAGATCAAATTGACCATGGTGAAGGTCTTGCCTGTTCCTGTAGCCATGGCTACCAGCATATGCCGCCTGCGATCCATGACGGCTTGTTCTATTGCTCTTATGGCTTCAATTTGAAAAGGCCACAAGTACTTATTTCCTATCTCATTTTCTCTGAGCCACTTCCGGGACGCTGCATCATTTTTATTCAACATTTCCATTAATGCCTGGGGGGTGTGAAATGCGGCAACTTCTCTGGAAAGGTTGAGGGGGTCCCTTAGGTCTTGAAACCAGATTATTCTTCCATTGGTTGAATAGACAAAAGGAAGATGGTATTCGCCAAATGAGTAGGCGCCCCCCGGAAAACCCCGGGCGTATCGTTTTGCCTGCTGAAGAACATTTTGCGGGCCGATCTGTATTTTCTTACCCTCAACACAGGCCAATGCTATCCCTTTATAAAACAGCACATAATCAGCCGGGCCTGTGGCTGTGGGGTATTCTTCAACCGAGCAGTGGTCATACGGGATGCCTGGTTGAAAGGGGATAATGGGACCCCACCTGGCCTGTTTAAGGGCCTTGTCTATAAACGCCTGCCTGGTTTTTGCCTCATTGATGTAAGTATCGTCCATGACTAATGACCCGTATTGAGGGATTACAATATCTTTTCCTCAACCATGCTCAATGCCTTGTCTTTGGATAAGATAATGTGGTCAAGAATTCGAAGGCCGAGCGTTTCGGCAGCCTTTTTAATTTCTTTGGTTATTATTTTATCATCCTGGCTGGGCGTAGGGTCTCCACTGGTATGATTGTGCACTAGAATAAGTGCCGAGGCCGATTCTCGAATAGCCGGCTTTAAGACTTCACGAGGATGGGCCAGACTTTCATTTAAAAGTCCGACAGTAATCTGTTCTGGCTTTATGACATTGTGCTTTTCATCCAGCAGGACCACATGAAATTCCTCTTGCTTGGCTTCTCGTGCCAATCTCATAAAATGTTCTTGGCAGTAGCTAAGGGCATCAGCGGTGTTACGGATTTTATGCCTTAGCGCTGATTTAGCCTCCCGCTGATTTACCAATCTCTTACCCAATTCAAGGGCAGCCATGATTTGACAATAGGCCGTCTCTCCTATAGGCCGGCTGATCTGTTTAAGTTCCCCTCTTGCTTGTAGGGACAGCTTTTCCAGGTCGTTTCCAAAAAATGCCGCCAGTTTTTCACCGGCCTGCAGGGCAGATTCACCCTGAAGGCCAGAACGGATCAGAATAGCTAAGAGCTCTGAAATCTTAAGCCCTGATGGGCCTAATCGGAGTAAGCGTTCTCTGGGGCGATCCATAGAAGGGGAACGCTTAACCGTGGCAGTGAAAACCCGTTGATCTATCCACCGTCCTGCTTTGAACCCGTCTCTTTTTGCTGACCAGGAATATTGGGGTTTCGTCTTTAGCCCTACGCTGGTTAAATAACCATCTTGCACCAATTCGCCGATTACCCGGCCTATAAAAACGGCCTTTTCAGCCTTCAAGGCTTCACAAATATCAGCCTTATAAAAGCAATCCTTCGCCAATAGAACGCTAATCACTGCTTGATATCTGGTAAAACGTTCTGCATCCGTTTGGGTCTTCAATTTTGGCATTTTTGGGGGTTGCTTTCAGAGAAATATTATATTGATTGCGGTGCCGGTGCCTAACCCTAATTGTTGGTGGGCATTACCTTGATTGATATAGACCTCCAGGTAACCCCAACTATTAAATATCGCCCCTGCCTCTTTCTCCCTGGCCTCGCCGTAATAACGATTAATCCCTTTTATAACCTTTGGGCCGAGAGAGATTTGACAGCCTCTCCCTTTATTCTTATCCTGCAATGACTGAAAAAGGGGATGGTCTATATTGGACATGAGATTACCGAAGCTATCTATATATATTATCTTTCCTCTAAGATGGGTATCGCTTAGGATTTGGGCCTCTGGTAAGAGTAGGGAGTTATAGTCGTAGATGATGGGGCCAAAACATTCTGGCTTTTCCCCCCGCGCAAGCCATGCGGCTACCGGGGCAAAGATATCCCGGCCATGAAAGGTACTGCTAACTCGCTTTTTTGCTGGGTCAGGAGACCCGGCGCTATCCCCGGGAGACCCGGCACTATCCTCCAGGGTCAGGAAAAATTCTCTTGCTGTTATCTCCCTTACGGCCTTTAGTTCTTTGTCCTGATAGACTAAAGATAAGACACCATTGTCCGGGGCAACAAAACAGTATTTTGCGGTCTCAGCCAAGATGGGCCGTCTGGGACCGCCTACCCCGGGATCAATTACCGCCAGATGGACAGTGCCTACAGGGAAAAAATGATGGGAGGCCTTGAGGGTCAAGGCTGCTTCTAAGATATGGTATGGTTCGATCTGGTGGGTTATATCTATCAGTATTGCATCGGGGCAAATGCTTAAGATAACCCCTTTCATAGTACCAACAAAGGGGTCTTTAGTGCCAAAGTCGGTCGTAAGAGTAATTATCTTTTTTACTGACCCGGTATCCATTAGCTATATTAGCTATAAACCTTCTCTGCCCTAATGGCTAAGCAGAGCAAGCTCTGCCACTACAGCTATATTATGGTGCCCATTCTCCATAGACCTTGTCCGCCGTAATAGCAGTGATTTGGACTGGGCAATAATTATTCATTGCAGCACCCAAAGGGTACCCGGCTCTATCACTACACTGTTTATCGGGGAGCAATACCTTAATATAGTTGTCTGTTATGCCTTTAAGGAGTCCGGTCTCTTTGTCCCGGGTGTTTTCTACCAATACTTCTACAGTCTTACCCAGGAAACCTTTTTTGAAGGCCAGGTTTTTTTGTCTCCCCAGTTGCCGGAGTTCCAGGCTCCGCTCCCTTTTTATCTCCGCAGGTACTTGCTGCGGGAAGGAGGCAGCAGGTGTCCCCTTTCTTTTCGAATAGCTGAAGACATGCAGATAGGTTATTGGCAGCTCCTGGATGAACTGATAGGCATTCCTGAAATGCTGCTCTTCTTCTCCGGGAAACCCTACGATGACATCCGCACCAATAGCCAGGTCCGGCATCAGGGATTTTAATCTGGTAACTAGATCATAATAATAAGAAGGGTCATAGTCCCTATTCATTCGCCGCAGAATATCAGGGTCACCGCTCTGCAGAGGGATATGGAGATGGTGACATACCTTGGGGTTATCCGCTATCTCTTCGATCAGTTCCGGGGTGAATTCCCTCGGTTCGACAGAGCTAAGGCGTACCTTTCTGAGGTCTGAGATATCCCTCAACCTTTTCAGGAGCCCGGCCAGGCTAATTTCACGGCCAAGGTCCAGCCCATACGTACCTAAATGTATACCGGTCAAGACAACCTCTTTATGGCCCGCTGCGACCAGTTGCGAAATCTGACTGATAATTATCTCTGGGTTCTCGCTCCGGTTAATACCCCTGGCCCCTCTCACGGCACAATATGAGCATGAGGCATTACATCCATCCTGGATCTTGACAAAGGCCCGGGTATAACCTGGGAAGGCTTTTAGGGAATAAGTAGTGAAAGAAGTCTTAGAAGCTAGATCACTGGTCAATATGGCGGGTGAGGACAATTTTTTGGGTTCAATAAAATATTTACTGAAGAAAAATTTTTCATCATTGCCCAGGATCAGGTCAACCCCTTTAATCCGGGCGATTTCTTGCGGGTTAAGTTGAGCATAGCAACCAGTAACAACAACAAAAGAAGCAGGATTTGTCCGGAGGGCTTTTCTGATAGCCTGGCGGGAGCGATAGTCACTCTTACCCGTCACGGTGCAGGTATTAACCACATAGATATCGGCCGGGCTGGGGAAGGGGACTATTTGATAGCCTCTCTCTTCAAAAAAACCTCTTATCCCCATGGTCTCAAATTGATTCAATTTACAACCTATAGTGCTAAAGGCTACTCTGAGCATACGATTAAATATAACAGAGAAGAGGGAAAGAGAGCAAGGGAGAGTTACCTTTTTTGCTTCCGCTTAGGAAATTGACAGCCAATGTCAATATTTTGACAAATGGGAACCCGCTACATTTTTAGCCACAGAGGCCCAGAGAACACAGAGAATAAGACTTTGCCAGCATTCAGGCCCGGAAAGTGCAAGCAAAGCGGGTAATTATCTAGCCGCAGATTTACATAGATGAGCACAGAAAGGTTTACAGACAATGAGATCAGAGATACACCGCTGGAATCGTAGAGGTAGCAGAGATGAATAAAGGGGAGAGACTGATTCGCTGTGTTCTCTGGGTATCTGTGGCTAAATATTACTATTTTGGCACATAAATTGCTCCTTCTCCGTCATGTTTAGATAAAGGAATAGGGCTGTGAAAAAAATCTTTATTTTTACTTTCCCTCTACCTTTTATAATTGGGGGCATTATTGCTATGTTTTTATTACGGGATGGAGGAGAGCCGCAAAAGGCTATGCCAGCCCCATCCGAGGCCCTTTTTATTGATGGGGATAAATATTTCCGTCAGGGTAAATACCAGGATGCTATAAGGGCTTATCAGGATGCCCGCCACCACTATCCTAAATCTAGCAAGGCCCCTAAAGCCCTATTTCAAATAGGGAGGTCTTATGAGCACTTGATGCTCTATCTGGAGGCAGCCGCAGTATATCAAACTTTTTTAGAGTTTTATCCTCAAGACCCGTTGACCCCGCAGGTTAAACTAGCTAAAGCCACTATGGCCCTTGGGTTAGAAAAACTCCAGGAGGCCCAGGACCAACTTATATATATAATCAACCAGTATCCTGACCCGCTTATCTCTTCCCAGGCCAAATACCTACTAGCGGATTGTTATTACAAACTAAAAGATTATCAAAATGCCCAAAAATATTATGAGATGGTCTTTTCCCCTACTCTCGCCTATCTCAGCACACACCAGCAGGGGTTTCTTCAGATGGGAGAAGTATATCTGGCCAATAAAGAATTTTCTAAGGCCAAACAAGTCTTGCTGAGACTAATAAACATATATCCCCAGGGCAATTATATTGATAAAGCCCTAACTATGTTGGGAGATTCTTTTTATGCCGAGGGAGACCTGGAGAAGGCCCTGTTTATTTATGCCTACGCAGCCGAGCGCTACCCCAAGAGAGAATGGGGTCAGCGGAGTCGGCTTCGGCTGGCTAATTTAGGCCTGGAGAGAGTCCAGGGCCGGGATACAGAGCCATCGTCTCATAGTCCAGACTATTTGAACCCTTTAAAGGCCTATAAAGAGCTAGCCAAAGGAAGTATCTATCCCGAAGTATCAGCGCTTGCTCTAATGAAGCTAGGAGCCTATTTAGATCAACAAGGCGATTATCAAGGCGCCTATTATATCTTCAAAGAGATCGAGAGTGAACATGTTGAGAATAGGCTCTATAAGCAGGCCCAATTGTCTGCTCAAGGGGCTATCAAAAGGTTAATAGACTCTCTCTATTACCAGAATGACTTTCTCTCGATGGTGAAATTTTATCGGGAGAATAGAACAGAAATAGAACAGAGTTCTGATGCTCGTCTCCTCTTCTACCTGGCCAGCAGTTGCCAGAACTTGGGATTATATGCTTTAGCGGTAAATTTATACGAGCGGGCGGACAAATATTCATCCAAAGCTGACGGATTAAGCCAGGAGATTCTGCTAAATTTAGGGGAAGCATATAATCGAGATGAGAGATATGGCTTAGCAGAAAAGGTTATTAGAGACTTTTTACAAAATTTACGGGACAGGAATGCCCCCCCTATCTATAGGCGGGGTTTTCCAACCCCGCAAAAAAAATCTTCAGAAGAAACCAACCAATGTCGTGCCTATCCTATTCTAATTAATGCCCTTTATCATCAGGAGAAATTTCCTGAAGCTATCAATGCCTATGTCAGTAGCGCAAAACTATGTCCTACAAATAAAGACAATTTTTATATTAATTACCAAATAGGCGCTTCGTACCAGAAGACTGGTAACCTATCGGAAGCAAAAGCCTGCTTTGAGCAAGCCCTCCAACTATTACCCAAAACCCCCAATGAAGCGGATAAGGCTCTCCCATTATCTGGCAGCTTCCCGGTTCAATTAGGAAACTCCCTCTATCGGGCTAAAGATTACAAGGCTGCTGCAGAGGTCTACAACGAGGCATTAAAATTGCCGGGGACAAAAGATATGCTCCCGTGGATAATCTACCAATTGGGGCGCTCTTATCAGAAACAAGGCTTAACAAAAGAGGCCCGAAAGACCTATAAGAAGTTGCTTTCTCAGACTAATGACCCGTTTTGGAAAGATCTGGCTCAGGTCTGGTTAGATTAAGGAATAAGGTAACTGTTTAGCCACGGATGGACACGGATATACACAAATGTACAAAAATCCGTTTCAATGCAAAATGCAAAATTAGCAATTAGCATTTTCAAAATCAATTAAGTGTGGCTATTCTTTGTCATAACGCCTAAATAATACAATTTGTAGTGGTCGAGCTTGCTCGACATTCCTAGCAGAGCAAGCTCTGCCACTACAGGGTTAATTGAATTTTGACAGAAAATAGCCACACCCAAATCAATTCCTCATTGTTAATTTTGCCATGAAGGCAGAAATTGATCAGTGTTCATCCGTGTGTATCCGTGGCAAATATTTATAAGACTTTATTTGGCTAAACTGTTAAGGGATAAGAATGAATAATACAACATTAACAAAGACTAACGGCCAGGGCAAGATGGAGATGCTATTCCAGGCCTTTAATACCTTCAATGAAACGGCCTTAAAGCTGAATGAATATTACCAGGGTCTAGAACAACAAGTCAAAAGTCTCAATATTGAGCTAGAAAGGAAAAATAGAGAGCTAGAAAAAAATCTGGAAGAAAAGGAGCAGGTAAAAAATTATCTCCATAATATCCTGGAGAGCCTCTCTACTGGTGTATTGGTGCTTGATATTAAAGGCCGAGTTACTACTAGAAACCGTGCCTTCCAAAAGATTACCAACGGAAGGATCAAGGAGGTTAAAGACTTTATCTCCAGGCAAGTTGGGGAAACGAAATCTGGCTATTTAGAGCTAAAGGGTAAGGCGAGAAACGGTTGTGTACTGCGCCTTAAGAGATTCCCCTTAATAGCCGCTAATCAGGAAACCAAGGGCACGGTAATCACCCTGGAAGATATAACCCGCTTGAAGAGGCTGGAGGAACAGGTCAGCCGGAACAGTCGTCTCGAGGCCATGGGCGAAATGGCAGTAAATATTGCCCATGAAATAAGAAACCCCCTGGGTAGTATCGAACTATTTGCCTCTTTGCTGAAGCGAGATTTTAGCAAGGGCGACGAGCGGAGGAAGTTGGTAGAGCATATTATCTCTGGGGTCAAGAGTCTAAACCAGGTTATTTCCAATACTCTACTCTTTACTCATACCCTCATCCCCAACTTTCAAAAAGTTAATCTTTCCTCTCTACTGGATGAAGCCCTGGTCTTTTCTAGCCATATTGTTAAGGAGAACAGGATTAAGGTTAGTAAAGAGTATAGCCCGAAAAATTTCCTCTTATTATATGCCGATAGCGCTTTATTGAAGCAATTATTCCTTAACCTCATTTTAAACGCAGTTCAGGCCATGCCGGATGGCGGTTATTTGAAAATAGCTACCGCTGTAATAAGGGAAACTATAGACAATGGCAATGGAAGGGTTCAGAGTGAAATGTTGGAGATAAAGATTGCTGATACAGGCATGGGTATGAATCGAGCAGTTCGTGAGAAGGTCTTCGACCCTTTCTTTACTACCCGGCAAGGTGGCACTGGTTTAGGGCTGACTATAGCCCACCGCATAATAGAAGCCCATGGGGGGACTATAGGGGTAGAGAGCCAGCCAAGAAAAGGAACAACTTTTACTCTCGGCTTACCCCTACAAAGTGAAAAAAAAACCGCAGAGACACAGAGACACAGAGACATAGAGAATGGACCTAAACCAGATCACCGATAGTCTTCTCTGCGTCTTCGCGCCTCTGCGGTGAAGCCTTACATCTTATTTAGCTATGATGACGAGTAAAGCTATATTGATAGTAGATGACGATAAGGATATGCGTTTGGCTTTACAAGAGACCCTTACCCGCCGGGGCTATGGCACAACCCTGGCCTGTAATGGTATAGAGGCGCTAGAGAGAATGCGAGAAAAAGAATACCAGGCCATTATAGCCGACATAAAGATGCCAGGGATGAGTGGGGTAGAAATGCTACAAGAAGTAAAAAAGAAGGGGCTTAACACACCTCTTATTTTAATCACTGCTTACGGAAAGATCGAAGATGCCGTTGAAGCTATGAAAGCTGGGGCGTTTGATTATATTCAGAAGCCTTTTTCTAGCGAGGCCGTAGAGGCTATAGTAGATAAGGCCCTGGAACAGAATAATAAAAAGGCCACTAAGAGGCGCCACATGCCTAAAGGTGAAATCATAACTAATGATCCTGCTATGCAAAAGATTATAGAGTTGGCTAGTATGGTGGCCCCTACCCGGGCTCCTTTCTTGATCCAGGGAGAGAGTGGGACTGGCAAAGAAGTACTGGCTCGCTTTATTCACAATCACAGCCCGCGGAAAGAGTATCCCTTTATTGCCATAAACTGCGCAGCATTACCAGAGGGATTACTAGAGAGCGAGCTGTTTGGGCATGAAAAAGGTTCTTTTACTGGCGCTATAAGTCGCAAACTAGGCAAGTTTGAACTGGCTCAAGGCGGGACCTTGATGCTGGATGAAATTAGTGAGATGAACCTCCATCTGCAGGCAAAGTTATTACGGGTCTTGCAGGAATACGAGATAGATCGCCTGGGAGGGCGAGAGCCGATCTCTATTGATGTGAGGATAATAGCTACCACCAATAGAGACCTGGGGGAAGCCATAGCCGAGAAGAAGTTTCGGGAAGACCTTTTCTACCGGTTGAATGTAGTCTCTTTAGTCATTCCTCCGTTACGCGAAAGGCGGGAAGACATACCCTTATTAACCGACCATTTTATGCACAAATACAGCCGAGACAACGGCAAAGGTAGCAAAGTAGTTTCCAAGAATGCCTTAAGCCTATTAATGGAATACCCCTGGCCCGGTAATGTCAGAGAGCTAGAAAATATCATTGAAAGAGCCGTCATCCTCAGCCGCGATAATACCCTTTCTCCTAAAGATATCTCTTTGCCATTCCCTCTTTCCGTTAAAGCAGAGGTAGGGGAAAATGGCAAACAGTGTTCCATGAAAGATATGGAGAAGGCATTAATCCTTAAGACATTAACTGAATATAACAACAATAGGACCCATACTGCTAAGACCCTGGGTATCAGCATAAGAACTTTGAGAAACAAACTAAAAGAATATCGCTCTTAAGGAGTGAGGAGTAAGGGGTGAGGCGTGAGGGGGAAAATATTTTACTTACCTACCCCTAACGTCTCACGATAAGTTTATCTGAGTGCTAAAGGCTCACAAGAGGAGAACTTATGGACAGTATTATTAATCTTGTTAAATCATATCTGCTTCAACTGGAGGCTATCTTTAAGGCCCTATCGCTGTCCAAAAAAATTATCCTATTAGTGTTACTCTCCCTGGTAGGGGCTATCCTGCTCTTGACGGCCCTCTACATACACAGACCTGATTATCAACTGCTATACTCCCACCTGACACCGGAAGATGCTGCCGCCATTGTAGAAAAACTGAAGGAGGATAAAGTTCCTTACCATCTGGCTGCAGACGGGACTTCTATCCTGGTTCCATCGGGCAAAAAATATGATGTGAGGCTGGGGTTGGCCGCAGAGGGATTACCCCGGGGTGGGGCTATAGGGTTTGAGATTTTTGACCGTACTAACTGGGGTATGACCAGTTTTACGGAGAGACTAAATTTCCAGCGAGCCTTACAAGGAGAGCTGGCCAGAACTATCATTAATCTAGACGAAGTAGAGCAAGCACGGGTGCATATAGTACTGCCAGAAAAGGCGATATTTAAAGAGGATCAGAAAAAGGCTACTGCTTCAGTAATAGTGAAGATTGCCTCTGGTAGGGATCTTGGCCGAGAACAAGTACCGGGGATTATACACCTGGTAGCCAGTAGTGTAGAAGGATTAGACCCCCAAGAAGTTACCATATTAGATACCCGAGGCCGGATATTGTCCGGGGATAAGAATGCCAGCCCCGGCTACCAGCTCACCAACTTCCAGATTGATATCAAGCAAAAGCTAGAAAAGGATATGGAACAACGTATCCAGAGTATGCTCGAACAGATTCTGGGCCGGAACAAGGCTATTGTGCGAGTATCAGCCGATCTAGACTTTCGCCAGGTAGAGAGCACAGAAGAAGGTTATGACCCCCAGAGGGTAGTAGTCCGGAGTGAACAAAGGAGCGAAGAGAAGTCTTTAGGGGGAGGGGCTATCGCTATGGGCGTACCGGGGGCCAGTACAAAAATACCTTCCCCTACCACTCCTGGCACTGCCCCCTCAGCGGCAGAGGCTCCACAAAAAACTTCTTCGCAATCTCAGAGACAAACAGAGACCATAAATTATGAGATAAGCAAAATAACAAAACGGATAGTAAGCCCTTATAGTGAAGTAAAGAGGCTATCGGTAGCAGTGCTGGTAGACGGTATTTATAAGAAAAAAAAGGATGGTATACATGAGTATATAGCCAGATCGGCTGGAGAGCTGGCGAAACTAGAAGATCTGGTCAAAGGAGCTATGGGGTTTGATGCCAAGAGGGGAGACCAGTTGCAAATGGTTAATGTTCCCGTTGATAACTCCATATTAGAAACAGAGGTAGAAACAATGGGTGAGGGCTATTGGCCGTATTGGCTGATTCCATTACTCCCGGTCCTAAAGAAGAGTTTATCCCTAATCATTATCCTCATTCTATTCTCTCTATTCATATTGAAACCCTTACTCAATTGGTTATCCCGGAGTGAGCTGGAGTTAAGTCTCCCCAAAGAGCTACCTAAGAGCCTAAAAGAGTTAGAAATTGAGGCCGGCTCACCACTAAAAGAGATGTCAGGCTTGAGTTCACGAGAAAAAGCGATAGAGATTGCTAAGAGTGCCCCCAGCCGCGCTGCTCAACTAGCCAAAGAATGGCTTAGCGAAGGAGATTAAACAAGATGGAAAGAACCACCCCGACTGGACCGCAAAAAGCCGCTATCCTTTTCCTCTCCCTGGGAGAAGATATCGCCTCAGAGGTATTGAAAAACCTGGAAGATGATGAGATCCAAAAAATAACTAGGTCTATGAGCCGACTGAAAAATATCTCCCAAGAAGATATTCAGAAGGTACTGGACGAATTTTATCACCGCACCACCTCAGGTGTTATATCCCCTCAGGGGGGTGAAAATTATATAAAACGGGTGATTGCTAAAGCTTTAGGCGAGAGGCGGGCTGAAGAGATAGTCAGAAATATAGCTTCTGGCTATAAAGGGAATAAGGTCTCCTTCCAACAGTCTATCCGGAGCCTTGACCCTAAAGCCATAGCAGTTTTAGTAGCTAACGAACATCCCCAAGTTACCTCCGTGATATTGGCTCATTTGCCACCAGAACGTACTGCCCAGGTACTGGCACTACTGCCTGAGGAATTAAGGCTGGAAGTTATCCTTAGGTTTAGCCACACAGATAGCGTAACGGCAGAGGTATTAGAGGTGATAGACGAGGTTCTGCAGAAAAAGGTAGATAGATTAGGGAGCAAAGAGAGTCAAAAGCTCGGGGGGGTGCAGAAGGTAGCTGAGGTGCTGAATCAGATGGACAAAGTAAATCAGGAGGCCCTGCTGGAGCACCTGGGAGAAAGAGAACCCTCCTTAGCCGATGAGATTAGACAGTTGATGTTCGCTTTTGAGGACCTGATCCTCCTGGATAGCAGGGGTATCCAGACCCTCTTGAAAGAGACTAATAACCAAGAACTGGCCAAGGCCCTTAAAGCGGCCAGTGAGACGATAAAGAACCTCTTCTTCAAAAATATGTCTGAACGGGCAGTCAATATGCTTAAGGAAGATATGGAGGTTATGGGCCCGATTAGGTTAAGAGATGTAGAATCTGCCCAACAGAATATTGTCCGAACTGCCCGGAGAATGGAACAAGAAGGCAAAATAACTATCAGAGGGCGAGGAGAAGAAGATGCCCTGGTCTAAGGTAATAAAATCTCTTGAGATTGATAACCATGAAGTAAATAACTTTTCCCTGGGGACAATGAGGGTGGGGAAAATACAGGAATTTGTCCCTATGAAGAAAAAGGAAGAAATAAGGGAGCCGCAGGAAGAATATTCGCGCCTTATCCGGGAAGCAGAAATAGAGGCCAGGAAGATAAAAGAAGAAGCCTATAGAAAAGGGTTCTCAGAGGGTAAGGAAGAGGGCCTCAGAATGGCCCAAGAAAGGGCAGAGAGGTTGTTTAAAGAGATCCGAACATATATGGATAGATTAGAGGATCTGGAAGAAGACCTATGCAGAGAGAGTGAGCGGGAAGTAGTGGAATTAGCCCTGGCCATTGCCCGAAAGATTATCATCCGAGAAATAACGACTGATCCTCTCACCATTGCTCATATCGCCCGCGCAGCCCTTGAAAAAATCCCTTTTTCCCTACAGATCAAGATTCGAGTAAACCCGGCAGATTGGGAATATATAACAAAAAAACCCTTTGATACTGGAAAATATAAGGATATTGCCTTTGAACCGGATAATACCATAAATCCAGGGGGATGTTATATAGAAACAGAGTTTGGGGACATTGATGCCCGCTGGGAGGAGCAACTACAAGAGATAGAGAGATTATTTAAGGGTCTAATACCTAAGCCGGGTAAGGCCGATAAGAAAGGGAGAAGGACCAAAAAAAACTAGCACAGTTACTCACGTATAGAGTACCCGGCTCTGCCACTACAGTCCACAGAATAGCTTGTAGCTGGTAGTGGTTGAGTCTTCGGGCTGAGGCCCTCGAGGCCTAAGGCTTGCTCAACTCTTTCTAGACCATTTGCCGCTCCTTGATGACTTAGTGCCTTGGTGGCTGAAGGGTTACCAAGGCAAAATGCAAAATTAGCAATTAGCATTTCAAAATCAATTGTTAATTTTGCACTGAAGACAAAAATTGTTCCGTATTTATTCGGTGTAGGGAGTCAAACGTGACGTTGTCTACTAAGTACCTAAAGGCATTAGATGAGTTAGAGCTGATCCGCACTTATGGTAAAGTGACTAAAGTGGTAGGGTTAGTCATAGAAGGATATGGACCTGGATCGGCCATAGGCCAGATATGTTCTATCCAGCCCCAGGGGGAATGCAACGCTATCCTGGCAGAAGTAGTAGGGTTTCGGGAAAACAGAAACTTGCTGATGCCCCTGGGTGAAGCGAAAGGGCTTAGCCCAGGTAGCCGGATAGTGAGTAACGGACATATGTCCCGGATAAAAGTGGGGGAGGGGCTCCTGGGCCAGGTAATTGATGCCCTGGGAAACCCAATAATACCAGATGATAAAAGCCCTTTAGTTTTAGAAGAAACTCAACCTCTCTACTTACCCCCTATAAGTCCATTAGCCAGGGAGAGGATAAAAGAGCCGCTACCTTTAGGGTTAAAGGCAATTGATGGCTTCCTTACCTGTGGTAAAGGGCAGCGGCTGGGTATCTTTTCTGGTAGTGGTGTAGGGAAGAGTACCTTACTGGGTATGATTGCCCGTAATACCGCCGCAGACATCAATATCATAGGCCTTATAGGCGAACGAGGTCGAGAAGTAAGGGAGTTTATAGAGAAAGACTTAGGAGATGAGGGGTTGAAACGCTCAGTGGTTGTAGTAGCTACATCTGACCAGCCCTCCTTAATAAGGGTACGGGCAGCCTTTGTCGCTACTGCTATAGCAGAATATTTTCGAGACCGAGGCGCCCAGGTACTACTTATGATGGATTCTTTAACCCGTTTTGCGATGGCCCAGAGAGAGATAGGATTGGCTATGGGAGAACCACCTGCTACCAAGGCCTATACACCATCGGTATTTGCCCTTCTACCTAAACTACTGGAAAGGGCTGGTCCAACTATTAATAATGGGACTATAACCGGGCTATATACCGTACTGGTGGAAGGAGATGATATGAATGAACCCATTGCTGATGCAGCCCGGGCTGTATTGGATGGTCATATAGTACTTACCAGGGAGTTAGCTAACAAAAACCATTATCCGGCTGTAGATATCCTTAAAAGTATAAGCCGGCTTATGATAGACATTGTCTCTAAAGGGCATTGGAATAGTGCCCAGCGGTTGAAAAGTATATTGGCAACCTATAAAGAGGCTGAGGACTTGATAAATATAGGGGCTTATGTTTCAGGCAGTAACCCTAAGATTGATTATGCCATTAGTATGATAGACCAGATTAATAATTATCTGGTTCAAGATATCCAGGAGAAGGTAAATTTTGCCCATGTCTTGGAGGGGTTATTCAGGCTCCTAGAACCAAAACCATAACCCGTTTTCGTCATTAGTTACTGGCCAACGACTAATTTAATCGTATAGGAATTTTCATTTAATAAAGAGTTTTATGAAATTGGGAAAATTACTCCAATACCGTAAATGGAAAGAAGAGTGGTCGAAGAAGGAATTAGCTACAAAAAAACAGCTATTGGCTATAGAAGCCGATAAACTGCGGGCCTTAGAGAAAAGGAAGGCCGAGGGGCAGAATGACTTCCTCCAATGGCAGCAAGGGAATATTTCTCCTGTAATGCTAGAGCTCTATGGCAATTTTATCACGGGCATCACATATAAGTGCCGAATGCAGGGCAGTGTGGTGGAGAAAGCGGAAGCACAAGCAGAAGAAAGACGGCTGGAATTATTAAAACGTTCGCAAGAGAAGAAAATTATAGAAAAGCTTAAGGAAAAGCAAGAAGAAGAGGCTAGAAAGACCCAGGATAAGATGGAGCAGCAATTTTTGGACGAGATCAGCCTCCAATCTCGGTTATTGGGTGATTAGGTTATTGGGTCACTCAATGACCAAATAACCCAATGACCATACGCGTCTCTGCGGTTATGAATAATGCTTGATAAAAATTAAGCATACATAATGCGGGATAACTATGATAACTATTATGAGAGAAGTCATGAGTAATTTTGTGTTATTTCTTATTTTTTGTTGGCTCACCCTTGGATCAGCTATATCAGCTCCAACCCAGGACGCAACTTCCTCCCAGGAAGAAGCGCTCCGAAGCGTAGGCCCCTCCGGGCCGGAGGCCGAGATACCTGAGGTATTGGCAGAGGGGAAAAAGGCCCTCTCTCGTAAAGAGGAGGTACTTAAGGCTAAAGAAGCCCAATTAAAAATTATGGAGCAAGATATTCTGGAAAAGGTCCAGGAATTAAAAAAGCTTAAAAAAGACCTGGCTAAAGCGGCCGATCTCCAGAAAATAGAAGACCCAAAAAGAGAAGAGGAATTAACCAGATTAGCCAGGGTTTATGAGGCTGCTCCTCCGGAGCAAGCAGCTCAGCTTTTAGGGAAGCTGGATATAAAGCTAGCTGCTCAGATCCTCATGCGTATAGATACAAGAAAGGCAGGTAAGATCTGGGGGTATGTAGAACCTATCCAAGGGGCAAAGATTAGCGCAGAAATAGGAAAGGGGGTTAGCTTGTATGAAGGAGGTAGAGAATAAGGAGATTAAACCGCTAAAGCAATCTGTCAAAGGTGGTGGGAGGATTAGAGGGTTAATTGTTGCACTGGTAATCCTAATATTGGCGAGTACCGTTATTTTCGCGGGTTTCAAATTCCTTAAGGCAAGAGACCCCTCTGCCGCGGCTGAAGGAGAGAAAGGCTCCCAAAAAGCCAAGGCCGACAATGTTGGCCCTGTGCTTTCTCTTGATCCCTTCATTGCCAATCTTGCTGATAATAATGAGAATAAATATTTGAAGATCACCATTGAGATGGAGTTAGAGAAGGAGGAGGTCTTAAGAGAACTAGAGAAAAGGTCAGGGCAAATCAGGGATACTATCCTGACCCTGCTGACCAGTAAGACCTTTGATGAAATCAAAGATGTCCCGGGGAAGTTTAAACTCCGGGAACAGATTGCTAAAAGGATAAATACTCTGCTTAATTCGGGCAAAATACGCCAGGTATATTTCACCGAATTTGTCATTCAATAAACTAATTTCCTTATTTGGACGCAGATGAACGCAGAAAATCAGGATTTAAGTTATCGCCATGGGTCACTGGTCATTAATCAATGACCAATTACTAATGGCCAATGACTTAATATTATCTGCGTGAATCTGCGTCCTAAATATGATTTAAGAACTAACTACAGAGGACCCAGAGGAATAGCTAAGGAGTTTAAATATGGAGAATCTCCTTTCCCAAGAAGAAGTTGATGCCTTATTGAGGGGTATAACCGAAGGAGAGATAAAGACAGAAACAGTCAAAGAAGGGCCTATCTCTGGCGTCCGGTTTTACGACCTTACGAGCCAGGACCGGATAATCAGGGGCCGTTTGCCTACTCTGGAAACCATCCATCACCGCTTCTGCTACTTGTTCCGCAGTACCTTATCTACTATACTGCGGCGGATAGTAGATGTAAGCGCGGCCTCTATCGAAATGATTAAATTTGCCGATTTCCTAAAGGCTATCCCAGTCCCTGCCAGCTTCCATATCTTCCGGTTAAAGCCCCTCCGAGGTGTAGCCATAATGGTTCTAGAGAGTAAACTTATCTTTTCTCTTATAGATTGCTTCTTTGGTGGGGAAGGCTATTCCAGCACAAAAGTTGAAGGCCGAGATTTTACTGAGATAGAACAAAGGATAATAGAAAAGGTGGCTAAAGGGGCGTTAAGGGACCTAGAGGTAGCCTGGAGACCCGTCCATTCCTTGACTATCCAATGGGATCGTTCTGAGATAAATCCCCAATTTATTAATATTGTCCCTCCCAGTGAGGCAGTTATAGTGGCATCATTTGAACTTGAAATAGAGGGATACCGGGGGTTGATGACCCTTTGTATACCTTACTCGACTATTGAACCCATCAGGAGAGAGCTTCAAACCGGTTTTCAGAGTGACCGTTTGGAAGTTGATCAGGCATGGATAGACCGACTAACAGGGTTATTAAAGGAGGTGAAACTGAATGTTGCAGTAGAGTTAGGCCAGGTAGAACTACGCCTTAGTGAGATGGTCAATTTACGCCCGGGCGATATTATCCAGTTAGATAAGGACGCAGATGAAGAATTGGTCGTTAAAATTGATGGAGTACCTAAATTTAAGGGTTGTCCGGGGCTCTTGAAAGGTAATAAGGCCATTCAGATATCTTCAGTGATATATAAAGAAATGGAGAGTAGCCATGGTTAAAAATGCTGTTGGTGAGGTAAATCAAACAAAAGATTCGGATGAGATGCTTTCCTGGGAAGATGTGGAGCAAGACTTAGCCCGGCAGAAAGAGATGATCCAAGAAAGTGCTCAAAATAGGGTTAAAGACCCATCTTTTGATAGCTTCAAAGACGAGGGGAAAATCCGTACCTCCCACAAGCTAGATTTTATCCTGGATATACCCCTCCAAATTACGGTAGAACTAGGACGTACTAGTCTCCTGGTCAATGACCTTTTACAACTGGGACAAGGCTCTGTCATTGAGTTGAACAAGCTGGTAGGAGAACCTCTAGACGTCCTGATTAATGGTAAAGAAGTGGCCAGGGGAGAAGTGGTAGTAATTAATGAAAAATTTGGCATTCGCTTGACCGACATAATAGACCCCCTGGAAAGGGTTAAGCAGCTTCGTTCATCATTCACTTCTCACTAGAAGGGGGAGGAAATTGATATGCCCGATTCAAAGATGAAGATCCTAACGGTTGACGATTTTTCTACTATGAGGCGAATAATAAAAAATCTCCTCAGGCAATTGGGTTACACCAATATTTTGGAGGCAGAAGATGGCATAAGCGCCTTGGCCCAACTAAAACAAGGAAAGGTAGACTTAGTTATTGCCGATTGGAATATGCCCAACATGGATGGATTAGAGCTCCTCAAGATTATGAGAAACAACCAGGAATTAAAAGATATACCGGTGTTAATGATTACGGCAGAGGGGATAAAAGAAAAGGTGATTCATGCCGTCAAGGCCGGGGTGAATAATTATATCGTGAAACCTTTTACTGCCGAGACTTTGAAAGAAAAGATTGATAAAATTTTTACTAAATAGGGGAGTGAAAGATGGCAAGAGAAAAAGGAAGAAAAAAAACTTCTTCTGTACAAGACCTTATTGAATTAGCTAAATCCGTGGCCGAGGGAGATTTTTATCGGGAGGTAAGTATTGCTTTACGGGGAGAACTATCCCGACTGGCTGATTATATAAATAAAACCAGAAAGAACTTGCAACTCCTAGACCCACCCCTCAGGGAAAGCGCGGAAAAAATCCCGGTGGCATCTTGTCAATTAACGGATATTTTTGCCGCTACTGAAGAGGCTACCCATAAAATATTATCTTTAACGGAGGAGATGCTGGATGATCAAAACCAAGTTGGTTCCCTTATAGATAAAATACAGACCCTCATCGGTAATGCGCCAAATAATGGAGAACCCACATCACTCCTGGATCAAATAAATAATGTCAATCTCACTAATGAAACGAGATTAATAGATATAATGACTACTCTATCCTTTCAAGATATCACCGGACAGAAGATAAAAAAGATCGTAAAGTTAATAGATGAAATAGAGACAAGGCTACTGGAAATCATAGTTGCATTTGGCATCAAAGTGGACAAAGCGAAAGAGCCCGACGCCGGTCAAAGAGCTACGGAATGGTTAAATAAACTTAAAGATTCTTCGGGATCAAATGGTACGAAACAGGATTTAGTAGATCAAATATTGGCAGAGTTCAGCCCTGACTAACTGCAAGGGATCAGGTATCAGGGGTCAGGGTTCAGCATTCTGATTTCTTTACCCTGACCCCTGATACCTGTTTTACTGAGGGATGGAGCGATGAGAGAATATATCCTTATGCTACTAGACCCTAACGAAGCCGTTCGCAAAGAGGCGATAGAGCAATTGGGCATTCTGGGCACTCCCCAAGCGGTCGAACCCATAGTCCAGACATTACAGGATCAGAGTAAGGGTGTACAGCAGGCCGCTATGGATGCCTTAATTAACATAGGAGGGAAAGATACTATACTCTACCTCTTACCCCTCCTTAAGGCTGGAGACGCCGCTTTGAGAAATATGGCGATTGAGGTCTTAACTGAAATTGGCAACCAAGCCCTTGATCTGGTTATCCCTTTTCTTAAAGACCCGGACGAGGATGTCAGAAAATTTATAGCTGATATTCTAGGTATGCTGGGAGACAGTCGGGCAGTTAAACCATTGCTCGAAGCCATGGCGGATAATAATCCTAATGTACGCAGCTCTATAATCACCAGCCTCGGTTTATTAAAGGATAAACGGACACTGAAGGCATTGCTAAAGGCATTGGACGATGAAGAATGGGTAAAATTCTCTGCTGTAGAGGCATTAGCCCAAATGGGTGACCCAAGGGGGGTAAAGCCCTTATTAGGGCTTATGGAGGTCAAGGAAGACCCCATCTGCTATGCCGTAGTTGATGCCCTGGGTAAATTAGGCGATAGGCGGGCTTTAAGGCCTTTGCTGGCAAGATTAAAGTCAGCCCCAAGGCCCCTTCAAAATGTTATCATCAAAGCCATAGTGAATATTTCAGAGGAGATGGGCTGTTATCCATTCTCAGCGCCAGAGAAGGAGAATCTGGTGCGCTATCTTGTATCAGGCATTAGAAGTGATGATCCAGAGATTCAGACTTATTGCCTTAAGGGATTGAGTGAGATAGGTAACCACAGTTGTGTAAAGTCTTTATTAAAATATGCCAATACTTTAAACCCAGATGACGAGAGTTGGGAATTAGTAGCCACTGCCCTGAGAAATATTGGTTCTGTTCATCCCCTGATATGCCATTTGAAGACCACGGACGAACCCTTAATATCCCTCATTATTAAGGTATTAGGAGACTTAGCCGATAAGCGAGCTACGCTACCCCTGGTTAGGATTTATGAGCGGCTGACGGATTCCAGCCAGCAGGCCCTGATAATGGCATTGGGAAAGATTCAAGACCCCCGGGCAGTGAAATTATTGCTCCAGGCCCTTAAGGACAAGGATGGACATGTAAGGGCTGAAGCGGCAAAGTCCCTTGGCGTAATTAAAAAACCCACTGCCATTCCGGCGTTAATCGCCCTTATTAAGCATGACCCTTACCCCGATGTACGCGAGGCAGCCCTACAATCTTTAACCCGTTTTCCCAAATATTTATCCCTACCCGGGATAAAGGAGCTGCTACAACAGCCTGAGCCCGGGATAAGAGAACTTGCTATTAAAGGACTTAGTTATTTAAAGACTGGTAAGAACTCTGGGGCCGCAGAATACTTAGAAGACCTTTTGCGGGCTTTAGCAGACCCAGAGAGCCGACTCCGAAAGATCGGCATAGGTGCTTTAAAGGATTATCCGGCTGAGAAGGTCTTAAAGCCATTAACTACTGCCTTGGCGGACAAAGATGATCAAGTCAGGATTGCCGCGGTTATATCTTTATCAGAACTAAAGGACAAAAGGACTATCAAGCTATTAATCTCTGCCCTAGAAGATAATAACCTATGGGTGCGCTATCAGGCAGCCGAGGGTTTAGGAAAGTTAAAGGCTAGAGAGGGCGTTAGGCCATTGCTTAACCTCTTACAAAGAGAGGGAGGCCCCCACCAAATAGCGGCTATTAGAGCCCTGAGTTCTATAGCCGATACCAGAGCTATAAAAGCCCTTGGCCAGATGCGCCAGCATGAAGACCCTGAAATCAGACAAGCAGCAATAAAAGCCCTTAAAAAACTTGATAGGTAATTGGGTTATTAGGTAACCTGGGTTATTGGGTAACTGGGTCATTAGGTGATTAGGTAATTGGGTCATTAGGTGATTAAGTGATTAGGGTATTCGATCTCTTTAGTTACCCAATAACCCAATAACCCAATAACCTAATAACCCAATGGAGAAGCAGATGTCCCTTGGTAATGAGACCTTTCGCCTGCTCAGGGATATGATTTATGAACAGAGTGGGATATTTTTTCCGGAGTCCAAAAAATACTTACTGGAAAACCGGCTGAGGCGACGGCTCGAGGAGAGGAATTGTCAGACCTTTGAGGACTACTATTACTTCCTTAAATATGACCCAGGCCGAGAGGGAGAATTTCTTTGCTTATTTGACGTAGTTACTACCAATGAGACCAGTTTCTTTCGGGACCCAGGCCAATTGATGGCCTTTGAAAATGGAGTACTACATACCCTGGTAAAAGAAAAAGAGACAAGAGGGGAAAAGAGGTTAAGGTTTTGGAGTGCTGGCTGTTCCACTGGTGAAGAGCCCTACACCCTTGCTATTATTATTAAAGAAAGACAGGAACAGCTAAAAAATTGGACAGTAGAAATTATGGCCAGTGACATTAGTGAAGGGGTACTCCAGTCTGCTAAAAGGGCTATCTACAACCAGAATGCTATTAGGAATACCCCTCCTGCTATCCTTACCAGATACTTTCGGAATAGTGGCGGTAATTATGCAGTAAAGGAGGAGGTTAAGAATCTAGTACGGTTCTATCGGTTAAATCTATTTGATCAGGCCAGGGTTAGGGCCGTAAGAGGAATGGATGTGGTGTTTTGCCGAAATGTCCTGATCTACTTTGAGGATAAAGCCAAGAAACACGTAGTGTCATGGTTCTATGACAGTTTGAATCCCGGTGGTTATTTGTTTTTAGGCCATGCAGAATCCCTCTATAATATCTCCCGGGCTTTTAAGCTGGTCAATTTTGATGGTAGGCCAGTCTATAAGAAAGAGGCGGTGTGAATATGTCTAAGCATATATTGATAGTGGATGATTGTCGCACTACAAGAAAACTGCTTATCTATTCATTAAAAGATACACATTATCAGATAACTGTGGCCAGTAATGGCATAGAAGCTTTAGAAAAAATGGCATCTTGCCCGGTAGACTTGGTCATTACTGATCTTAACATGCCCAAGATGGATGGTTTAGAACTGGTGCGGGCCCTCAGAGGGGAAACTCTCTATAATCATATCCCTATCATAATGTTGACTACCGAGGGGAAAGAAGAAGAGAAAAAGAAGGGATTAGCTTCTGGAGCTAATCGTTACTTAGTAAAGCCCGTATCCAGGGAGGTTTTGCATAACCAAATAAAAGAACTCCTTCGCGGAAAATGATTGTTACTGGGTCATTAGGTTATTGAGTTATTGGGTTACAGGATTCCCCTAATAACCTAATAACCTAATAACCTATTTTCAGGTGAATAATCATGGATGAGATCAAAGAGATTATTGAAGAGTTTCTGTCTGAGGCCCAGGAGTTATTAGACGGGTTAGAGCAAAACCTGGTGGAGCTAGAGCGCCACCCCGAGAATATGGACCTATTGAATGATATCTTCCGCTCCATCCACACTATCAAAGGAGCAGCGGGATTCTTGGGATTTAACCAATTAGTGGAACTGGCCCACCATACTGAAAATCTACTCAGTAAACTCAGACAAGGTGGGATGCGGGTCGGTGCTACCATCATGGACATATTGCTACAGGCGGTGGATATGCTCAAAACTATGGTAGGCGATATTGCCCAGGAAAATCCCCAGCAATACCATCTTGACTCCTTGTATCAGAAGATTGATTTAATATTGAACAAGAAAAAGGGCTCGGCTAAAAAAAATACTAAACCAGCCTACCGTTCCGTGGACGAGACGGATGAGTCAGGCAAAGCAGAGATAAAGCCCCTCAGCCGTTATCTTGAGCAAAAACCAGAAGAAAAGCCCAGGCCCTCTAACATAGAGGCGGATAAAACTATCCGGATAGATATTGAGCGGCTGGATAACATCATGAATCTAGTCGGGGAACTGGTCCTGGCCAGAAACCGTCTGATCAAGCTAAATACTGCCCTGGAAGAAAAATACGAGGATGAAAAGCTACTGGAACCCTTGCGGGAAACTACCAATAACCTCAGCCTCATTACCTCTGACCTGCAACTGGCTGTGATGCGGGCCAGGATGCTTCCTATCAAAAAAGTTTTTAGTAAATTCCCACGCCTGGTACGGGATTTAGCCCGAGAGCTCGGTAAAGAGATTGATCTAGAGGTTTCGGGTGAAGATACAGAGCTGGATAAATCGGTCATTGAAGAAATAGGTGATCCCCTGGTCCATATCCTCCGAAACTCCGTTGACCATGGGATCGAATTACCCGAGGAAAGAAAAGCTCAAGGTAAACCCCCACAAGGCCGGATAAAATTATCTGCCTATCATGAAGGAGATCATATTATTATCGAGATGGAGGATGATGGCAAAGGGATTGATGTAGCGGCTGTCCAGGCTAAGGCCATTGCGAAAGGTCTGATAGATGAAAGCGAGGTTATGCATCTAGGTGAAAAAGAGTGCCTAAACCTGATCTTTCTACCCGGATTTAGTACTAACCAAGAAGCTACGGATATTTCCGGTCGGGGGGTAGGGTTAGATGTAGTGAAAACCCATATCATTAAACTGAATGGTCAGATAGACCTGGCTACAGAGAAAGGGAAAGGGAGCAGATTTCGTCTCCGTCTCCCTCTGACCGTGGCTATCATACCGGCTCTTATGGTGGGGGTAAGTAGTGAGATATTTGCTATACCCCTGGTCTCAGTTATCGAAGCGGTAAGGATTTCTCCGGGGGAGATAAAGACTATCAAAGGCCATGAGGTGGTTAAACTAAGGGATACCGTACTTCCATTAATAAGATTAGGTGAAATCTTTGGTCTGCGCTTAACGGATGGCTTTGAGAGGAATAGTCTCTATATAGTGATAATTGGCCTGGCAGAAAAACGCATCGGCCTCGTAGTGGAGAAGCTCTATGGCCAGGAAGAAGTAGTAATTAAGGGACTGGGAGACTATTTTGCTGATAATAGAGAAATTAGCGGGGTTACTATAACGGGTGACGGGAGGATAGTGCTGATTCTGGATATAGGGAACTTAGTGGGACAGGTGGTAAGCCGCACTACCAATGATAAGAGCGCTAATTCTTTCCTGGTGATAAACCAACTGACACCCGCTACGGTGGGTTACTAAAGCTGTAGCCACAGGACCTTGCCCTGCCACAAGGGGCTAAGCAGCGTAAGACGCTGCGACTACAGATGCTATAGGAGGACGATATGAGTAAGGTGACTGTAGAGGCATTAGCCGATGAAATGATAGTAGCAAAAGATGTTTATGATTCCAGAGACCGCCTACTGCTAAAAAAGGGCGCTGTTCTATCACGGGCTATCAGGGAAAGACTACAGATATGGGGGATAAAGGAGGTTTATGTGGCCGACCCTGAATCAGATGCTGACCTATGTAATGCCAGGATAGAAGCCCGGCGAGTCACAGAGACGATAGAGGAGTTGGAGAGAAAATTTTCTATTTTTACTGATAATAAGCTAATGGATAATCTCAAGGAGGTAATTAAAGAATACTTACACGAAAAATTAGCTGGATAAAGGGGGACGTAGCCATGGATAGGACGACATGCCAGGAGATGTTAAAAATAGTGTTAGAGGTGATCCAGGATATACCTACTCTGCCCAATGTGGTATATCACCTCACCCGCCTGATGGAAAACCCTGCAACCTCTGCCTTACAAGTGAGTGAGGTCATCTCCCGGGATCAAGCCCTTACAGCCAAAGTACTTAAGCTGGTTAATTCGGCTTATTATGGGTTTCCCCGGAAAATCAATACTGTCAGTCAAGCAGTAGTTATCCTGGGCTACAATAATATAAGGAATTTGGTGTTTACGACGTCGGTCTTTGATGTCGTAGTCAAGCCCAATGGCTCCGAACCTCTTTTCAATAAGGTAAAATTCTGGGAACATTCTTTGGGATGTGCCGCATCTGCCAAAATTATTACTAAAAAGATGGGCTTTAAGAAAACCGAAGAGACCTTTATTGCTGGACTCCTCCACGACCTGGGTAAAATCGTACTCTACCATTTTCTGGAAGGTGAATCGGCTGAGGTCCTAATGGTTGCGGCTGAACGGGATCTCCTCTTGATTGAGGCGGAGCAGGAAGTCCTGGGCATAAATCATACTTATGCCGGCAAGCTCCTGGCTGATAAGTGGAACCTACCAAGGGATATTACTGCGGCCATCTCCTTCCACCATAACCCTTTACCTGCGGGGGATAATTTTCGCCTTTGTTCAATCATACATCTGGCTGATATCCTCTCCCGCTGCCTAAATATTGGTTCGGGAGGGGATAATAAAATACCTCTGCTGAATGAAAGATCCTGGGAAGTATTGAATTTGAGCTGGGATAAGATGAAGCATATCCTCTCTGAGGTTGAAACAGAGATGGAGAAGGCACAGGCCTTCATTAACCTTTTAGAAGCGTAGAAAGGAGTAGCTGCGGGGCCTTGCCCTGCTTGGGCAGCGTAAGACGCTGCTGCTACTACACAGGAGGAGTAAGGGTTATGGATACCACAGGTGAAAAAAACATAAGTGTCCTGGGTGATGATCCAGGATTACTAAAAGCCGCTATGATAAGTCAGCAGGATGAGATCAGCCAATTGACCTGGCTTTGTGATTCTATGGAGAAACTCCTCTCCCTCCATAATCAAGAGCAGATACAGGAAGGGTTTTTACTGCTGGTGGAGGAAATAACTAATTACCGCCACTGTGTCCTCTATTTATTTGGTGATGCCCCGCACCAATATTCCATTCAAGCCTGCCGGGGTATAACAGCCGAAGAGGTTCAAACTAAATACCAATTAGAAGCGGATATCCTTCGGTGGGTTATTAAGGAGAACCGCTGGACCGTTATCCCCGGTGAAGGTAACGGCAATGAGGATTTCTGGGTTAGTATCCTTCCTTTAGTCTCTGCTGGTAAAGAGATCGGCTTTCTATTACTTAATACCTGCCCTGACCAGAGGATATTTACCCAGGGAAACCTCAGGCGATTGACTTATATAGCCAGCTACGTTGCCCTGGCCTTAGAAAATGGCAGGCTATACCAAAATATCGTGAATACCAAAAACTACTTAAAAGATATCATCGAGAACATCAACGAGGGTATCCTTACCCTGGGCATAGATGGTAATATCTCCCTGCTGAACCGCAACGTTACCGCATTACTAGGTCTCGCATCAGCCGATATCGTGGGCCAGAGTTGTCAACACTGCCTTTCCCCGGAGTTAAAAAGGGCCTTTGACATTATTATAGGCCAGACCTTTAAACAGGGATATGTTATGGATTATAGGCTGGATCATACCCCCCAGGAAGGTCAAAGCATCCCCCTGGCTATAAATTGTTCCTTGCTCAGAGATGAGAAAGGCGTTCCTAACGGTGTGATCATTACCCTGCGTGACCTCACCACCTCTCTGGAACTCCAGAGATTCAGGGAATTGGATGCCATGAAGGATGAGTTTATTTCTAATGTTTCTCATGAACTGAGGACCCCATTAGGCATTATCACGTCCTATATAGAGGCATTGTTAGAGCGGGTAAAGCCCGAAGACCTTGCTACTCAGAGGAAATTTCTCTCCATTGCCAATCAGGCCTGTGACCGCATTACCGGACTGGTTAATAATCTTCTGGACCTCTCCCAGATAGAGTCTGGTCGTTTTTTCCTGGATTTAAAGCGGGTCAATCTTAAAGATATAGCCGTTTCAGTAGTAAAAAGCCTGGAATTATGCCAGGGTGAGGTAGAAGTCCAGTTGGCTTTAGCTCAAGACCTGCCTTATATATTGGCTGATGAAGAAAAGATATACCAGGCCATATTGAATATAGCCAGCAATGCCCTCAAGTATTCCCCTGTGGGTAGGACAGTACTGATCAAGGTCTTTAAAGATAATAATATGGTAAAGTTGATGGTTCACGACGAGGGGGTAGGCATTCCAGAAGATGAGTTGCCTTATGTCTTCGAAAAGTTTTATCGCTCCAGCTCTTCAGCCGCTGGGTTTCAGGGTAGTGGTTTGGGATTGCCTATTGCTAAGCATATTGTAGAAGCTCATCAAGGGACAATAGAGGTAGAAAGCACATTGGGGAAAGGTTCTATTTTTACCATTAGTCTGCCGTTTCCTGACGGTAATGAGAGAGGAGGGAGCTATGGAGGAGAATAGGAAAAAAATTTTAGTAGTAGAAGATGAGAAATTTGCCCGCGATATCCTTAATTTTACTTTGAGCAGTGAAGACTACGATATATCCCTGGCAGAAGACGGTTTAGAGGCCCTGAATAAAGCCAGCTCGAACAATTATGACTTGATTATTATGGATGTCATGATGCCTAACATAGATGGTTACGAAGCTTGCCGAAGGCTTAAAGCCAACGAAATTACGAAATCTATACCTATCATTCTGCTCACGGGCCGTGCCCAGAAGGGTGATATCCTGAAGGGGGTACAGGCCGGTGCCGATGATTATCTGCTTAAACCCTATAAGTTACAAGACCTGCTAAATAGGGTTAATAAATATATTGGCCCGGGCACCTCGGTGTCCCTGGCACAAGCCAGCAATAATAGTGAACCCGCTATTGCTGAGTAAGCCCCCAGAAAAAGAGAAGAAACATCCATGAGCCTTTGGTTAACATCAGAAAAACACTGAGTTAGGGAGGCATGACTAAAATTATTAGGGCACTCATTGTAGATGACTCGGCCTTTATGCGCAAGGCCCTTACCAATATGCTCCAGACTGATAGAGAGATAGAGGTAGTGGCTACTGCCAGGAATGGTGATGAGGCGCTGGATAAAATATTTAAGCTTAAGCCCGACTTAGTGACCCTGGATGTAGAGATGCCCGGGATGAATGGCCTGGAGGTACTGAAGATAATTATGGAACAGATGCCCCTACCGGTTCTTATAGTCAGCTCCCTTACCAGTGAAGGTGCCCAGACCACCTTGGAAGCCCTGGATTTAGGGGCGATAGACTTCATACCCAAAAGCCTGGCTGATGTATCGCTGAATATCCTTAAGATCAAGGATGATCTTATTACTAAGATAAAGGCCATAGCCCATAAAAGGCCATCCTTTTTGAACAAGGCGGGACAGGAATGTCCCGCCTATCGGACCCATAGACTCGATAGACGGGATTTTCTAACGCCGTCCTGGCAGAAGAAGAAAAACTTCATTCACCACAAAGTAGGTGTGGTGGCTATAGGAACCTCTACTGGTGGACCCAAGGCCCTACAAGAACTCTTATCTCCTCTGCCAGCGGATTTTCCTACCGGTATCGTCATAGTGCAGCATATGCCCGCGGCCTTTACCGGCCCCTTTGCTCAGAGGTTGGATCAGCTCTGTGCTATCAAGGTAAAGGAAGCAGAACCCGGCGATACTATCCAATCTGGTCTGGCCTTACTGGCCCCAGGGAACCTTCATATGAAGGTGGTAAGGAAAAAGGCTACCGAGGTAAATCTTGAGCTGACTCCCTATCCTGGTAACTTACCTTATTGCCCCTCGGTAGATATAATGATGGCCTCGGTGGCGGAGGTATATCCGGGTCGCTGTATAGGAGTGATCCTTACTGGTATGGGCCATGATGGCCGGGATGGGGTATTAAAAATCAAGCAAAGCCAGGGTAAGACCCTGGCCCAGGATGAAGATTCTTGTGTAGTTTTTGGTATGCCTAAGGCAGCAATAGAAACCGGGGCAATAGATAAAGTGGTATCTTTGTCCGAGATGCCAGGTGAATTAATCAATATGGTGTAATTCCATAAGGTACAAAGGGCAAGGTGCAATGTTTAAAAACTATGAACCTTGAACATCGAACCTTGCACCCTGCACTTAGAAAAGGGAGGGATATAGCTATGCCGCAGGAACGTAAGGGAGGTTCAACAGACCTCTTGCAACTGGTCAGTTTTAATTTAGGCAATGAAGAGTTTGCGGTAGATATCCTAAAAGTCCAGGAGATAAACCGCATGGTAGAGATAAC